>JBARRC010000505.1:0-10621 GCA_049644045.1 Phycisphaerae bacterium | reverse complement strand
GTCAGGCAAAGGCTCAGGTCGTACCCATGATCGGGTGGACCACACTGAATTGCGATGCCATCGTCGAAGCAGTTCGAGGCGTCGCCGACGTCCGAGCTCATCCACAGGAAGTAGCAGTCCGGGTCGCCGCCGCCCTGGATGGACACCCAACCGTCTGTCAGGTCGCAACAGTCGTCGAACTCCACGTCGTACTCCCAGAGGTCGCGGCCGCCGGTGACCATCACAAAGTCTCCGGTGACGGTGGCGGTATACGAGCAGACTTCGGCACCAGGCAGCCCCCCGGCATCCTGGTAGAACCGTATCTCAAACGGCATGGGGTTCTCGGTACACTCAACCCAATCGCCGTCCCAGGCAAGGTCGATGCCCCACCAATGAATGTCGCAAATGGGCTCGACCACCCCCGAGAAGCTCTCATACCGCAGCCATCCCAGGCTCTGCTCGCTCACGCCGGCTGACCAGCCGCTCGTTTGTACGGGCTGTTCAAACAGGGAGTCCGGCGGACAGTAATCCTGGCGCACTCCCCCGGCAACTCCCTCGGAGCCGCTAGGGTCACTGATAGCCACGGGGTCCTTCAGCGCAGCCGCCTCGGCGCTCTGCGGAGGACCGGCGAGAACCGTTTGGGCGAACAGCCAAACGGCACCCCCTAACACCGCAACAGGGAAGGGCGATTTGACAACCAGGTGCGCGGCTCGCTTCGCTCCTGCCATCGCCTCTGGGAAATGAGAACACCGCCAATTGGATCGTGATCTGAACATGATACTTCTCCTTGCCACATTCGACTCCTAACGCCTCTTCAAGCCCGGGTACCGGGCTGACATCGCGTTGCCCGTGCGATACGCCGAGTTGAGGTGCTGTACCCTGAGTTCGTCGCGCTTAGCGCGCAGTCCGGAAGAACCGCTGCTCGGCGTGATCCCGAGACACGCAGCCACCTTTGACACGTTGCCCAACAGCATTACGCTTGGCCAGCTGATTTGCGTTGACGGAAGGCACTTCCAGCCCCTCCTGGAACGCAGGCAAGTTGGTGAGCTACCAAGGGGCAATCTGCCGGCACCGGCCACACCTCAACCCCAAACATAGACTCACCCGATAAGAAACGGAGTGTACACCCAAAGCCCTGGATGTGTCAACACCAAATAAAAAAAGAGTTGTCCAGGGGTGCGGCCACCTTTGGGGTGCCTAGGAAATAATCACGCCACACTTGATTCTACTGGCGCGGGCATCTGGATTTAGACCCGAAACCACGGACGTGGTCGTCGAGCCGGGCGAGGCAGCCATGGTGCGCTTCCTGATGCAAACGGAGTAGTCCATTGGGGATTGGCGATCGCGGATTGACGATTGGAACCACGGTCAGTTCGCAATCTGCAATTCATAATCACGATTGGGTGGCATGCCCAAGCCCGTCGGAGACGGGCGCCGGCATGTTGGACATTGCCGAAAAGTGTGCCTAACGCATGGCGGCGCTGCGCTTGGCCATGCCACCCACCCGCTCGCCAAGCGGGTGACTCAAGGGCAGGCTCCGGAATCCGCAATCCGCAATCGAATCACGGGCATCCGCTTGGTCCGTCGAACGGATACGGCAGACCACGGAACGCGTCGACGGCATACGAGATGTCGACGAAGTTGACAAGTCGGTCCGGAATGCCGAGCGGCGGATCCCCGGCGATGTCCGCCCGTGCCTTCTTCGGTGCACCCACCAGGTTTCTGAACTTGTCGACGAGCGATGAGATGTCGTCGAAATTCACAATCCCGTTGGGTGGGCTCCAGCAATCCACGTAGCCGCTCGGGTAAATCAAGCAGTCGGCCGGATTCGTGTAGTACTCCCCGACCACGTCGCCCCACTTGCTCGTATTGATCACCAGCGGGTCGGAGTAGTTCCCCTCGGCGTCCCTGCCACAGCTATCGTCGATTGCCTGAACGTCGTAGGTGGAACCCGGAATGAGGCTGCGGTTGTACACGTGGACGACGCTATAGGTGGACCAGTCCGCATAGTGCGCATCCGCCTCGCACCCCAGCCCCGCGGCCAGGAAGGTCGGTAGCGGGTTGGGGCCCGAATAACCGGACGACTCGGAGACCGGCAGGGGCGCCTTGACCCACATGGTCCACCCGTTGGCGTAGTCATAGGGCGGCGGAAGACTTGTGAGCTTCACCCGAATCGCCTGGTTGCGGCCCGGGTCGCCCGCTGAGAACGACAGATAGCGGTTCCTTGTACCATTCCCCAGGTCAGGCACACTCGGGTCGACCTCCGGTACGGAGGCCAGGACGCAGACAGGCACCTCAACACACGAGACCTCCAGAATGCCCAGACCCCAGTCGGCGTCGTACCCGCCGACACGGATCAACCAGCACTCGCCGGGGACCACGTCCCGCTGGAGGAAGCCCGCACCGCCGAGGCTGATACCGGTGCAGCTCTCATCGCTCGCCTGGCCATCTTGCATGAATCCGGGTTCGCCTGGGCACGGACACGCACTCGGATCATCGGGGTTGTGATAGACCGCGACGGCCGAATCGTAGCTCGTTCCGGCGGCGCACATGCTTACCGTGAGCTGTCCGGTACATGTTGCGATGTACTTGTACCACAGGTCGGCACCAAACGGGATTTCATCTTTCTCAGCCTCGACCTGGGTCGGGCCGTCGGTGCCCGCGCACGTATTGTCAAAGGCATACACGCCGTCGGTGATGGATATGGCGTCGGTGAGGCAATCATCGCCGGGAATTGTCAGCGGGCACGTGGCGCCCTCGCAATCCGGCTCCGTCACATCCCATCGCGAGCCGGCCGAGGTGCAATATTCGAACACCTTCACGGAGCAGGTTGCGCCTTGATCCGGGCAGTTGCAACAAGCGGCTTGGGGGGCAGGCGGCTCGTCGAAGTCTGTGTTCAGGCAGAAGGCTAGATTCTCCAATCGCGGGCTGATCCCGAGGTAGCCGTCGCCCGTACCACTTATACTGTAGTCGTTCCTCACCGAATACGCGATGGCCCAGAACCAATCGCACGTGTTGTCCACAGGTTCGACCGTGTTGTTTGTGACCTCGAGCCAGTATGTCTGACCGGGCGTAACGCCGATCGGCATGTCGAGATGAAGTTGGTGTCCGTAGAGGTCGAATCCCCATCCCCACGGGCACGGCGCGCGCGCTTTATAGAAATTGGTGACCGCAGACTCGCCCACGACAGTCCCGGGAAGCCTATCTATATCGCTGTACACCCTCACATGGAACTCGTCGGTGACATCATCGTTGCAGTCGTAGCAGTCCCACCAGGAGTTGCAGAGCTCCGGGTCAATGTACGCACCCCAAACGCAGACCGTCTCGATCGTGTCGTTCTGCGGAATGAAGTCGTCGGCTTGGACAACTCCGCCACCCGGTCCGGACAGATCGCTCCTCGCGATCAAGTCCACACAGGAAGGCACGGCAAGCGGGTGACAGTTTGAGTTCCCTTCGATTTCGCAAACGGGGCACGGGGGCGGGTCGAGATCGCACGTGGCGCCGCCGACATACTCACCCGTCGGGTCCAAGTCTTCACAGTAGTCCTTGGTCATCGGATCCAGCTCCGGTGTCTCGTCCGTACACTGACCGGGAGCCAGGCAGCAAGAACCCATCAGGCAGGGGTTGTCAGGGTAATCGGGCGGCGTGCCGCAGCTATCTTCATATTCGAGCCAGTAGCCGCCGCCGCCCTCACACTGAAACTGGTCGAGCATCTCGCAGGTCTCACCCGTACAGCACACGTGTAATTGGCAGGGCTCCGCCGTAACATGGAACTGATACTGTCCGATGTGACCGTTAGGCGCGGAATAGATGGGATAGTAGTAGGTTCCGGGAGGCAGGGGGTCAAAGGCAAGCCAAACGTTTTTCTCGTCGCAATACGGCGCTCCCATGCCCGAGTAACGGTAATTGGCGTAATCATCGCACGGACAAGCCCCCACAAGAATACCCCATACCGGCAGATGCATGGGCTGCGAGCAGCAAAAGTCCAACCGCACGACCGCGCACTTGTCAAGGGCAAAGGCCTCCCACCAACCCGGGTCGCCGATGGCGTTCTCCGGATCAAAGACGCTCAGGTCGCAGACGTCTGGATAGTCGTCAAATGTTGCATTGCTGTTGTCGCCCGTGATGGTCAGCGCAACGGCCGGTTCGCCCGGCCCAGGAACGGTTATCTGATGCACAAAAACCTCCTGGCAGTTGTCGCCGCCGCTGGGGACGGGCTTCTCGCAACAGTCAGGATCGCAGTCGGTACCGCTTCCCAGGAAGGTTTGACCCTCGGGGCAGGTCCAATACCCGTCGATGCAGGCGCCGGTGACCGGGTCGCAGCAGGCGCTGACCTCGCATTCATCCGGGATTCCGTTTTCGTTGATGTCCTCGCTGGTTCCATAGGCGATGTCGCAACTGTCTGCCGCGCCGTTGTCATTGCAGTCGGGTTCGCATTCGTCGGGAATACCGTTCGCCGTGCAGTCCTCGCTGGTCCCCTCGGCAATGTCGCATAAGTCCGGGACGAAATTGCGATTGCAATCCTCGCTGTCGCCGTAGAAAATGTCGCACAGATCGGGAACCTCATTACCGTTACAATCCTCCTGGCCGCCCGGCTCGCATTCGTCCGGGATACCGCTGCTGTTGCAGTCTTCACTGGTTTCATCAGCAATGTCGCAACTGTCTGCGATGGCGTTCTCGTTGCAGTCAGGTTCACACTCATCGGGGATCGTGTTGCCGGTGCAGTCCTGGCTGGTCCCCCCGGCGATATCCTCTTCGTCCGCGATACCATTGCCGTTGCAATCCGTGAGGGCGGAAGCCGCATTGACTACCCCGCCGGTTGCGGTAATACCGACCAGTGAATCAACGGGACGAACCGTCAGCAGAACCAGGTTTCGTATCTGCTGCCAGGAGGCGTTGGGTAAACGGCTTGTGACCAGAGCGACCACACCGGTCACGTGCGGGGCGGCCATCGAAGTGCCGCTCTCGTAGTCGTAGTCGGCACCTAGAACCGTGCTGTAGACGTCAACGCCGGGTGCCCCAAGATCGACGCTCGTCGCCCCAATGTTCGAGAAATCGGCGAGTTGATCGTTGTTGTCCGTGGCGGCAACGGCGATGATGTTGGGCAAGTCGTAGCTGGCAGGGTAGACCGGGTACACGTCATTGTCGTTGCCGTTGTCATTCCCGGCTGCGACGACAAAAATGTGGCCGTTGACCTGTGAGGCTGCGATTACATCGTACAACGCCTGAGAATAACCACCGCCACCCCAACTGTTGTTCGACACCCGAATGTCGTTGTCAATCACATATTCCATCGCCCGGATGGCCCCCTCGACAGGAGCTCACCCGGCGCCTCCGAGAAACTTCAAGGCGACGATCCGGCACTGCCAGTTGACGCCGACCACCCCCAAGGCGTTGTTGCCGACAGATCCGATCGTACCGGCCACGTGACTGCCGTGGTAGTAATCGTCCATGGGATCACCATCGTCGTAGTAGAAGTCGTAACCATGGATGTCATCGATCCAACCGTTGCCGTCGTCGTCAAGCCCCGGTTCACCATTGAGTTCCACCTCGTTGGTCCACATGTTTGGCGCCAAATCGGGATGGTCGTAATCAACGCCGGTATCGATGACGGCGATTCGAAAGTCCGGATCACCGGTCCAGGTGTCCCAGGCCTCGACCGCCCGAATATCAGCCCCGGGCGTGCCGGGATCGCCGTTGATAGGCTGGCCGGTGTTCTGCAAGCCCCAGAGCAGGTTAAAATCCGGATCGTTGGGGACCCCAGAGGCGCAAACCACGTAGTCCGGCTCCGCGTAAAGCACGTTGGGATCCTTACCATAGGCTTTGATCACCTCGTCGACGTTACCCTCCGGCACTCGTACGAGTTGCAGGCCGCTGACCACGTGATATTCCCTGAGGACTTCGAGGCTCCCAGCACCATTGTGAGCGGCCCGGCGGGCAGTGCGTGATGCTCCGGGCTTGAACCGAACCAGCACACGAGCAGGATGGGCCTTCGGTTGATCCTCACCGTGCCGGCCGGAGTCAGCGAAGGTGACTCCCTGGCTTTCCCTGTCAACAGCGGGACCGAGGTCGGCTCTCGAACCCTCCCGTGCAGAACCCGGCCCGTGCCCGGCCAGCCCTGCTACACCTAATGTGATCAGACACAGAGTCACCTTGTGGCATTTCTGTACGCTCATCGTTTCACTCCTTAGCTCGCATTCGCGGGCAGCATGAGCATCCTCTTCACCTCGAACTGACGTGGGCCGCCCCGTTTATCCGGATGGGGGGGCAAACGGATACGGCAGGCCGCGGAACGCCTCGACGATACACGAGATGTCAAGGAAGTTGGCAAGCCGGTCCGGAATGCCGAGGGGTGAATCCCCGACGATGTCCGCCCGTGCTTTCATTAGTGCACCGGCTAAGTTTCTGAACTTGTCCACGATCGCGGCGATGTCGTCGAAATCGCAATCGCCGTCCGGTGGGCTGCATGGCGTCATAGCGCAGTCACCAACGACATCGCCCCAAAGGCTCGTGGTGATTGTCAGCGGAATGGAGTAGTTGACCTCACCCGCCGTGGCGCAGGTCTCGTCGATCGCCTGGATCTCGTAGGTTGCGCCGGGGACGATGACGCCACCATAGACATGGAGCAGTCCGTCCGCACTCCAATCCCGATAAACCGGATCGGAGGTGAGCTGAGCACCCTTGAATGTCGGTGGTGTAGCACCTGAAGAGCCGGAGTCCTCTGAGATGTCTTCCGGCGCAGCGACCCACATGATCTCGTCCTCAAAGGACGTAAAGGGTTCCGGCAGGTCGGTGAATCTCACGCGCAGCGCCGTTGGCTGACCCGGATTGCCCGGTACGAACGAGATGTACCGGTTTTTGGCAACGGTGGCAGGCTCCGCTTGCGGAGCGTAGGAAGCCGCTGCGCACTCGCACTCGTCGGGGACGCCGTTTCCGTTGTCGTCCAAACTCGTTCCTTCGGCGATGTCCTGGTCGTCGGGGATGCCGTTGCGATTGCAGTCCCACACGGTGTAGTCGACGTACGCGGTGGCGTAACCGATCTCCGAGCAACCGTACTCGATGCGCATGTAGCCATACTCGCCCCACCAGGGTCCCCACGAGTTGCGCACAATCCACACCCCGTCCGTGCCCTGGTTGTCATCCCACCCGACCAGCACCACGACGTGGTTGATCCAATGACTCTCGCAGGCATTGAACACGCCGCCCCCATAGCCTTGGAAGGCGTCATTGACATAGACGCACGTCGAGACCGGGCCATGATCCAGGATGGCCTGCTTGATCTGCTCCACACTGGCCGTACCCCACGGAGGTCCGACAAACGCCCAGTCGTCAATGCAATACGGGTGCTCATAGGGACAACCGCACGGGGCGTCCCAGGCCACGTAGGGGAAATCCGAGTCCAACACCGCGCCGCTGTGGCCGCAGGGATCCGACCACCCGTTGCAGCGAAGATACTCGTAGGCCTCGGTGTGCCAGCCACCGCCGCAACTGCCGGAATCCGTACAACTGACCAACCATTGCTCGGAAAGGTCCCGGCTGACGTGCTCGTTGAGCAGGATGGTGCATTCCACCGATCCCATGGCACCAAACGCCCAGCAACTCCCGCAACCGCCCTGGTTCCTGATGGGGGTGCAGGCGTTGTAGTCGCGCCAATCGAAAGAGACCGGCAAATCACGCTTCGGCGTACAAGGATCGAAACGCCCTGTGAGCCGCCAATCGGGAGGCTCGACCGCACCGCACAACTCGTGCAGCGGTCGGCGGGTGGCTTCGTTCTCGCCGACGGTGAAGGTCCACCCCTCAGCCTGTCCGCGCTCGCGCAGCGCGGCGATGTCCTCGCTCGAAAGCTGCGCCAAGGCCGGCCCGGCCAATCCTCCAAGCATTAATACCGCTACCACGCAAATCCGTCCCGTGCGGCACGCTGCCATCGAGAGCATTCCAACAATTGTCTTGCGGTGAGTCATGTTCGTCCCCTTGGTTTGTATCAGTGCCCGATAACGCGATGTATTCTACTGGATTCGCGGTGTAAACGCAAGTAAAAACCCATCCGAATACCCCCGAACCGCGAGTGTTAATCCGCGCGGATTCACCGGTTCCAATCGAGCCGCGGGCTTTAGCCCGCGCGGTGCATCCGCGCAGGCTAAAGCCTGCGGCTCGCTATCCTCTGTGTGGCACCGGTTTTCAACCGGTGCACGTACAGGTTGCAAACCCGTGCCACGCCTGAAGGCCTTTAATCGGCGATCGTTGCCGAAGCGTGGGCAAGTCCTGCGCTGCCTCCGCGTATCCCACATCGGTCGTCGCGCCGTTGGAAAGGTCGCCCTGAGTTTTCGTAAACCCTTGTCAAGGCTGGAGTAATGGCTTGTCACGGTCGCCCCGCAAGCGCTGCAGGTATCGGTGTCACGGTGTTCTGGCACGTACGGTGATAAGGGATGTGAAAGCGGAACGCGGGTTCCCGGCGATTGGCAGTTAAGGACTGTGTGTATGCGCTTGACGACGAGTCAAACCGATCCGAACAGCGATGTCGAAACGATGGCACTCGATTGGGAATCGCTCGGTCGGTATGTGCGACAGCGGACCTTGGAGGCCGTCGCGATGCACTTCGCCGTGATGGCGGCATCCGATCAGGTCACGCCGCAACATGCACGGAAACGCGGACACAATCGCGAGTGCTTCCCGGAGTAAGCGATGAGCAGTTACGGGCTATGGCTGTCAGCGGCGGGTATGAAGGTGAATCAACACCGTCAGACGCTGCTTGCCAACAACATGGCCAATGCCAACACCACGGGTTTCAAACATGACCTGGCCGTGGTGGCGCAGCGTCGCATCGAGAGTGAATCATCGCCGACCGGGTTTGACTTCGTTCATCCGGTGCTGGACAGGCTGTCTGGCGGTGTCAACGTCAGACCGACGTACCAGAACTTCGCCCAGGGCCCGATCGAATGGACGGGTAAGCCGCTCGATGTGGCTATCAAAGGTGACGGGTTCTTCGCGGTCAGTGACGGCGAGGTAACCCGTTACACGCGCGACGGCGAGTTTACCATCGACACGGCTGGCGAGCTGGTACTCGCGGCCGGGGAGGGCCGATGGAAGGTGCTTGATGACAGCGACACCCCGATCACGTTTGATGAAAACGGTGATCCCGTGTCGGTGTCGGCGAATGGCACGGTTCGTCAGGGCCGAACGATCGTGGCCACCTTGGGCATGATGACCACCGAGGACAAGCAATCGCTCCGCAAGGTGGGGGAGAACCTTTTTGAAGCACGGGATGTGGAGATGGTCCCGATCGAGGGCGAGCTTGCGCCGGAGTCTCGAGAGGGGTCGAATTTCGACGTGATGAAGGGGCTGGCGACGATGATCGAAGCGGCACGGGCCTATCAGCTCAATGCCACGATGATACAGCTTCAGGATCAGCTCACCGGCCAGGCGATCAGCAGGGTGGGGCGTGTTGCGTAACGAGGATTAGCGTTTAATGGCGATCACCGCACTCCAAGCAGCCGCATCGGGGATGAGGGCGCTCGATGAGAAGCTCAACGTCGTCGCCAACAACCTCGCGAACATCAACACCAACGGGTTCAAGCGGTCGCGGGTGAACTTCGAGGACCTGCTCTATCAGGTCAAGCGCGAGCCGGGCATCCCCAACGCCGAGGATGAACCGATTCCCCACGGCATCCTGGTGGGCACGGGTGTGAAGGTCTCCGGTACGCAACTCAACTTCTCGCCCGGCGCGGTGGATACCACGGGTAAGCCGCTCGATTTGCAGATCGAGGGTGAGGGTTTCTTCCAGGTGCGGACCGTGCAGGATGGTGACACTGTCACGGCATATACTCGTGCGGGTGACTTTGTCAAGAACTCGCTCGGGAACATCGTCCTGGGCAACAGCGGCGGAGCCGTGCTGGAACCGCCGGTCGTCATACCCGATGACGCGATCGAGATTTCGATCGGGCGTAACGGCGAGGTCCGCGTGAGGCAGCAGGGGGCCAACACGCTCAACACCGTCGGGCAGATTGAGCTTGCCCGATTCGTGAACCCGGAAGGGCTCAAGCAGATCGGCCGCAACCTCTACACCGAGACCGACGCCTCCGGTACGCCGCTTACAGGCACGCCCGAGGCGGACGGACTCGGCGCGACCGTGCAGGGTTCGTTGGAGATGAGCAATGTCGATCCGGTGCGGGAGCTGATCGACCTGATCACCACGCAGCGGGCGTTTGAGATGAATAGCCAGTCGATCCAGAGCGCCGACGAGTCGCTCCGGATCGTGTCGAACTTAAGAAGGTTCTAAGGTTGTAGGACCGAGAATCTCTTCTCGGTCCTACCAGACGTGCCGAGAAAGGATTCTCGGCACAGCATAGAAGGTTTTAGCGGAGGATAAGGAAATCTAATGTGGGACAGACTTTCCAGTCTGTCTATTGACCGTGCAGGATGCAGCGATGAGACGCAAGGATTGCGAAAACGCGAAAGTCACTAGCGTACGCGAGGGCGTACGTCGACCGGCACGGACGGCGCTGATAGCCGTGTCGTTCGCGCTGGTCGCTGGCGCGCCGGCATCCAACGCTTGGGCGGGTTCCGTTCGTCTGTGGCCATCCGCCGTCATCGTCGACGATACTATCCGTCTGTCCGATCTGTGTAAGCTAACAGGGTTTGCTCA
>JBARRC010000504.1:0-4535 GCA_049644045.1 Phycisphaerae bacterium | reverse complement strand
CGCAACCCCTTGAGCCGCTTGCCCAGGCCGGCGCCCCAGATCCCCTCAACGATACTGAAGTAGAGGAAACCGAAGCTGAGGAGCGCAAGGTAGTATCTCGCCGAATACAGGGTGCGTTCGACAATAGGCCGGATCAGTAACTCCTCTCCACCGACGAAGAGCATGAGCGTCACATAGGGAAGCAAAAAGGCGATCAAGTAATCGATCCAGCCAGCTGACGCACGAACCTTCATCGACGCCGGCTCCGGTTCTTTGGAGCTGAAAGGCAACAGCACATTGCGCAGTGTCGTGTAGTCGGCGTAGCGCCCGTCCGGTTCTTTGGCAAGGCAGCGGGCCACCACCCGTGCGAGGCCCGGCGGCACCTCGTCACGCAACTCGGTCAGCGGTGTCGGTTCCTGGTTGACGGCGTTGGCGACGACCTGCACCGCGTTGTCTCCCTCGAAGGGCGCCCGGTCCGTGAGCAGGGTGAAAAGCGTTGCCCCCACCGAGTAAATGTCGGCACGCAAGTCCAAGGTATCACCACGCAACTGTTCGGGCGACGCGTAGGCTGGGGTGCCCATAATCTTACCGTGGGCCGTGACAAAGGTGTCGGTCTTGGCCAGGGTGGAGACCGAAAGGCCGAAGTCGCCCACCTTCACCGAACCGTCCGGGCAGACGAAGCAGTTGGAGGGCTTGATGTCGCGGTGCAGCACCCCGCCCGCCAAGGCGGATTCGAGGCCGGAGATAACGTCGAGGGCTGCGTCGACCGCCTCCGCCACCGGAAGCGGGCCGCGCTTCTTCAGTCGGTCCTTAAGCGTGCCGCTGCCGGCGATCTCCATCGTGATCACCGGGAGGCCCTCGATTTCCTCGCTGCCGAAAATAAAGAGGCTGTTCGGATGGTTGACGCGTGCCGCGAGGCGGCCTTCGCGGAGAAACCGCTGCCGCATGTCCGGCGAATCGAGCTGTTGCCCGAGCATCTTCAACGCGACGCGGCGACCTGTGGTGAGTTGTTCGGCTTCGTAAACCGTGCCCATTCCGCCGCGCCCGAGCAACCCCAGCAACCGGTAGTCGCCGAATTCACAGGGGAATTCCGAGGGTCCGTAACGCGACAGTGGTCCGCCCGGTGCCATCGAGATGGTCTCGGTCTGGCCGCCGGGTGGCTCCAGGGCGCCCGACAGGAGACAGGCGGGGCAGAGCTTCTCGGTTGATTTCGTGGGAATCACCGCCCCGCAGTGCCTGCATGCGTCTTTTTCGGAAGCGTTCATGAATCCATCTCCAACTTGGGCTTCATTCACTTCTTCCTGAAAGAAACACGCCGGGAGGTTACAGGAAAAATTCACCGCTTCCGCAAAACCGCGACCAGATAGCGCAATTCATCGTCGAGGTCCGCTTCGTCGCTCACCGTCTCCGCGATGGCGGCCCGCAGCAGCTTACGGTAACGTTGCCGCAGCCGGTGCACGGCAACCTTGACCGCGCCCTCGCTCATATCCAGTCGCGCCGCGATTTCCTCGCGGGGCGAGTCGTCTTCCCCGGTGAGGCTGCCCTTGAGCGCGTCAAACTGTTCGCTCTTGCCGGCTTTCACCATTTCGTCGCGCAGGGCTTGCAGGGCTCCGGCAATGGCCTCCAGCGCCCATTCGCGATCGAAGAGGTGTTCCGGATTATCCGACTGCTTCGATGCTCCGGCGTATCGGGCCTCCGGATCAAGCGCATCCCATTCGATGAATTGCACTTGGCCACCGCGCTTCCGCGTTTGCGCCCGATGCCATTCATTGGCCAGGAAATGCTTCATCGCGCCCAGTAGGTAAGAGCGAAACCGGCCCCGCTCGGGGTCCGGGGACGCGAATCCGCCCGTCTCGATAATCCGAGCGAAAAAGGACTGCGTCAGGTCCTGGGCGTCGTCCGATGAATACCCGCGGTAACGCACGAAGGCGTAGAGCGGATACCAGTATGCCCTGCAGAGCTCTTCGAGCGCCTTTCGAGCGTGGGTCTGGCTTGCCTCGTCGGGTTTGGCCGCCACCACCAGACTCCAGTGCGTGGTGGCAAACTCTCGGGGACCGGGCGGATCTTTCATGCAACTATCGTAACGGTGAGGCTCCGCGGACGCGAATCCGTCCGAACTGAAATGATGGTTCTGCACAACGAGCGGTGAGAAACGGTGGACGCAATGGAGTTTGGCTCTTTAGGAGTTGTAGCTCGCCGGGGTCAACGTGTGGCGCGATGCGGACACAATGCGCGGCATTTCCCAATCTGCCAGCATACTGACACGAGACGTCACCGATTGACACCCATTCCGTGGCTGGGGCGATCTGGTCGCCCAATGCATCTATTCTTCTGCTCCGCGACATCGTGCGGCGTACTGGCATTCCGTGACACCTCCTGACATCCCTCACTGGGCGCCACGTTCGCCCACTGCGTCAAGGATGAGCCGTTTGCAGGACGCAGGAAGTCCAGGCCACGCCTCGACGATGTGGGCGAGATCCTGGTCGCTGCAAAGCAACGCCAAACAGGACGCCAAGCCCTCCTGCCCGACGCGCGCAAGCGCTTGTCGCAACAGTACTTGCAGATCCAGGGTTCGAGGTTCGATTCCCCCCGCCTCCAGTAACTTGTTGGGAATCCAGGGTTTATGAGCAAAGAGGTAGGGGGAATTCCCCCCAGCCTCTCGCGGAACGGGCCCGAGACACGCCCTGGACAGACTTCGGCATTCGCCCTGGTGCACTTCCACGCCAAGCGAGACGCCAAGAGGCGGACCCCCAAACGTTTTGCTAACGTGCACGTGGCCCTGACATTCCGGGGTCGAGGTACCAAAGACGTTCAACATGGAGCTGAACTGGGTGGCAAGACGGAACGCTCTAAGGGACGCGCGGGTTACCGATCGAGAGCCGGCCCGCTTCGGACCGGCCCAAACCGCTCCCCTGTCCGCTGTCGGGCGCTGAGCCATGTCCGAAACGTGTCCGATGTCCGAAAGTCCTAAACGCCAGAATCCGCCGCAAGTCCTTGTCACAGCGGGACTTAGAATTTCGGACATTTGTGCAAAACCGGTGCATTCCCCCGAGAATCTTTCGCGCCGCGCAAAACCCAAAATCACCCAAAAATCGCCGTAACTACTTACCACACAAGGAATTACGCCTTTTCGGACATCTGCGCAAAACCTGAATATCTTTTAGAAGCGCCTCGGGGTTACCAGTCCCGCAACCCCGCCCGGCGTGCGAACTCGTCGGAGTCGGTACCCGACGAGCTTGAACCGACGTAAGGTCGCCCATCTTCACATTCTTGGTCCTTCAGTAGAACCTGTGGAAGCGTAGAATGGCTCAGGCCTCGGGGAACCCGTCCGCAGGCTGCCCGCGTCCCACCCTATCGACCGTCGCCCGCTCGCTTCGCTCGTAGGAGCGAGCGACGGTCGACAGGGTCACGAGCCGCAGGCAAAGCAGCCGTTGAGTCCATGTTGTCGCACCGGTCCCAAACTGGATACGAGTTTACGCCGTCTTTGGCCGGGCCGAAAAACGCGACAGAGGCCGAAAAACGGCGTTTCCAGGCCAGCGGGTGATCTCGTGCTTCCACAGATTCTGCGGAGGAGGCACATTCTGCGGGCCACCGGGGCGAAGACGAGAATGGCAGGTCGGTTGCCCGTAACCGACAACAGCGGCAGGGTTCCCGTGCTGTCTGTTCACTCGTTCGGCAGCGCACACGAACCGCCGTGCTTCGCATGGTAGTCCTGGTGGTATTCTTCCGCCTCGTAGAACGTCTCCGCCAGTCCTACTTGCGTTGTGATGTTGCGGCCGCGGAACCGCTCGGTACCCTGAAGCTCCTCGATGTACTCCCTGGCCTGCTTGAGCTGTTCCTCGTTGGCGGCGAAGATGGCCGAGCGGTACTGCGTGCCGATGTCGGGGCCTTGCCGGTTGAGCTGGGTTGGGTCGTGGAACTTGAAGAACCACTCGACGAGCTCTCGGTAAGAAACCTTCTTCGGATTGTAGACGACCCGAACGGTTTCAGTATGTCCGGTTCCTCCTGAACAGACCTGGCCGTAAGTTGGACTTTCCGTCGTGCCCCCCATGTAGCCAGAGAACACATCGATAACTCCTGGCACCTGCTGGAAACGATCTTCGATGCCCCAGAAGCAACCACCAGCGAAGTACGTTGTCTCCGCTGGAACCGGCCGGGAATCGGGCGGTAACTGCGCACTCGCCGGGCAGAAGTGCAGGGCGGCGGAGTTCAGGCAATAGCGTATGCCGGTTGGTGGCGGACCGTCATCAAACGCATGGCCAAGGTGAGAACGGCAACGCGCGCACCAGATCTCCGTGCGGATCGTTCCAAGGCTCGTATCGCGTACGCTTTCGAGGTGCATCGGGTCGATGGGCCGAGAGAAGCTCGGCCACCCGGTTCCCGACTTGAACTTCGCGTATGAGCTGAACAAGGGGAGTCCGCACAGACGGCAGGTGTACGTGCCCGTTTCTGTCTCATCCAGCCATGCGCCACAGAACGGTTGCTCGGTTCCCTTGCCGAGCAGGATGTGACGTTCCTCTGCAGTGAGATTCTCTGCTAGCGCATCGATGCGGGCC
>JBARRC010000503.1:0-1876 GCA_049644045.1 Phycisphaerae bacterium | reverse complement strand
GTGTAGCTTTGAGTCACGTAGAGCGATGTTGGCTCAACCTCGATCTCCGCGAAGACCAGTCGGTCTCCCCGAGGCACCGAGGCCGTCTCCGTCTTGCGAACAACGATCCGGACCGGCTCGGTCTGGTAGGTCTCGCCCTTCGCGGCAATCGTGATCGGCCCGAGCGTGTACGTCCCTTCTTTCAGGGCGGTGAGCCGCATCTGGTAGGTGTACGTTGTCTTCTGCGACATCCGGCCGTTGATGATCTGGGTGAATGAGCTGGTTGACGGGATGGTGTTAAGCAGCTTGAGGTCCAGCCCGTCCGGCACGACAGCCTGGGGTGTCTCCGGTTCAGGCGTGTTCGTGCAGATGAGCTGGGCGTCGACCGCCTCACCAAGTTCCAGCATGCGCGTATCGAGCCGCAGCTCGACGCCGGGCTGCTGTGCGAAGGCCGCTGTTGCGAGGGAGGCGAACCCGCAGATGAGGAGGATTGTGCGGACACGTGCCATCTACCAGTCCTTATCCACAGGAGCAACGGGAATCTTCCGCATCGGTTCACGCTGCAACTTCTTCCGTTCGCGCAAGGCCTGCATCATCTCTCGTAGCTGGCGCTCAGCCTGCTCGCGTGAGGCACGCTCCTGCTTCTCGGCTTGCGACTGTTGCTGTCGCGCTTGTTGTTCTTCCTCCCCGTCAGACGACTCGGATTGCTGCTGCTCCTGTTGTTGCTCGTCTTGGTCCTGCGGTTGGGCCTGCTCGTCGTCCTGCTGCCGCTCCTTGCCATCTTGCTGTTGTTGTTGGCTGTCCTGCTTCTCCTCGTTGTCGTCCTGGTCCTGATCTTGGTTTTGGTCACAGGTTTGCTCCTGCTGTTGCATCTGTTGCTTCAACTCGCGCCACATGGAAGCTGCCTTGCGGTTGGCATCGCGAGCGGCCTCGTGTCCCGGTTGTCTGTCGAGGACCTCGTGATATCGCCGCATTGCGTCTTCGAACAAGCTGAGAGCGAGCTGGGGGTTCTCGAGGTTCTCGAGCGCCTCGACGTGATCGCAGGTGCCCAGGCTGTACAGGGCGTCGTCGGCGAAGGAGTCATTCGCAACCGCGCCGGTCTTTCTGAACGCTTCACGGGCCTGGTCGAACTCCTTGAGCTTGTAATGAGCGAGACCCTGAGCAAACGCGATCTCACGGGCGTCAGGCTCAAGCTCTTCGGCGTGGCTGTAGGCTTCCAGCGCCGCGGTCGGCCTCCCGCCCATCAGCAGCCGGTTGCCCTCCCGAACAGCCTGGTATGCGTCGAGAGCCGCGAGATCAGTAAGACCAGGCCGCTCCCTTACGGTCGCGGTTCGGTTTGACGTTTTGGTATTTTGACGGTTTGACGTTTCATCGTCAGCCATAACCTGTATCGCTGCAATTAGCGATGCGATAGCAATTACCAGAAACGTACGGGTCATGGTGTGCCCTCCTGCTGCCAGGTGCGTTGCGGCAGATTCTCGATCGACGGCCGACGCTCATTGATGATCGTCTCGAACCCCAACAGGATCAATGCCGCCGCCAGGAACCACTGGTACCGCGGTTTGTGACGGATGCGTTCTTCGCTGCTGAGCTTCGTCTTCCGCATTCCGGCGATTGCGTCGACAAGGGAATGCAACTCACCGATCGGCGCGAACCGACCGTCGCCCGCTTCGGCGATTTGTCGCAACCCGGCCACATCCAGCTTGGAGAAAACGATCTGTCCGTCGTACAGCAGCGGTTTGCCTGTGTCGCCCTCGCCGGCCGGCACCCGCGCGCCGACGGTTCGTCCGGGATCACCGACGCCGATGGTGAATGTTCGGATGCCGCGCTCGTCAAAGGCCGCCTTCGCGGCTTCGACCGGACCACCTTCGTGATCTTCTCCGTCAGTGAACAGCAG
>JBARRC010000502.1:0-2098 GCA_049644045.1 Phycisphaerae bacterium | reverse complement strand
TCGCCCCGTTTGAAGAGCGCCTTTCGCAGTGAGGGGAACACTTCCCAGTACGCCTCCAGGTCGTCAACGTCGCGATTAGGGATGCCGCCACGCAGGTGGGCGTCCAGGTCGTGAAGGTCTTCGGGCTCGGACGAGTCAATGTAACGCGGGATGTTGAGGTTGTAGTCGTTGGCGGGACTGGCGATCTCTGCTACCGGCACCATGCGCGAGTACCGCGGCAGCTCGGTCTGTTTGTTGAACACGTCCACGATCTTGTGGATGTCCTGCGAGCGAAGGCGGTTCTTGTTGCCGTCCTTCACGAAGCCCTTGCTGGCGTCAATCATGAAGATGCCGGTACGGGCGTGAGCGTTTTCCTTGTCGATGACCACGATGCAGGCCGGGATGCCGGTGCCGTAAAACAGGTTGGCCGGCAGACCGATGATGCCCTTGATCAGACCGCGCTTGATCAGGTTGCGCCGAATGTCCGCCTCTTTGTGGCCGCGGAAAAGCACGCCGTGGGGCAGAATGATCGCGCCCTTACCCTTGCTCTTGAGGGACTTGATCAGGTGCAGCAGGAAGGCGTAGTCGCCGTTCTTGGCCGGGGGAACGCCGTATTCGAAGCGCTCGAACTCGTCTTCATGCGGGTTGAAGCCGCTCGTCCAGGCCTTCGCGGAAAATGGCGGATTCGCGACCGCGAAGTCGAAAGTCTGGAGCTTGCCGTCCTTGCCTTTGAAGTACGGGGACGAGAGCGTGTTGTCCTTCCAGATTTCGTGCGACGGACAGTCGTGCAAGAACATGTTCATGCGTGCGAGAGCCCATGTTGCGTTGTCCATCTCTTGGCCAAAGATGGTGATATCAACCGGTGCTTCATCATGCACTTTCAGCAGCAGAGAACCGGACCCGCACGTTGGGTCGTACACGGTCTGATCGGTACGGGTAGCCTTGTCGACGCCGACGACCTTGGCCATGATGCGGGAGACCTCGGCCGGGGTGTAGAACTGTCCCTTGCTCTTGCCTGACTCGGTAGCGAAGTGCCGCATTAGATATTCGTAGGCGTCGCCTAGCAGGTCATCGCCTTCTGTCCGGTTGGCGCGGAAGTCGAGCGCGTCGAAGATCGCCACCAGCTTGGAGAGGCGGTCCTGCATATCCTTGCCGCGTCCGAGCTTGTCCTCGTCGTTGAAGTCTGCCTGGTCAATCACGCCCTTGAGATCGTTGGCTTCGGCCAGCTTGCCGATGATCTTGTTGACCTTGTCGCCGATCTCCTTGTCGCCCTTGAGCTTGACCATGTCGGCGAAACCGCCACCTTTCGGCACTACAATCAGGGCGTCAGGTTTGCCGGCGTACTTGTCCGACACGTACTTCATGAACAGCAGCGTCAGGACGTAGTCCTTGTACTGCGAGGCGTCCATACCGCCGCGAAGTTCGTCGCAGCTTTGCCAAAGTGAGCTATAGAGTTGGGATTTTTTCAGGGCCATTACCGGGTCGTGCTCCCCTGTATTTGTTTAAGCGTGTTCGATTGGCGCCGACGCGGCTCAACGGGTTCATATCGGAATCCGCTCGACGATGTTCCTCGTCACCTCGCGTTTTCGCCGGTCGCAGAGCCGCGTCGTCCGCAGGTCGGCGTGACCGGCGAGGTCCTGCACGTCGTCAGGGTTCACGCCGCTATCGAGCAAGTCGGTTAGCGTCCACCGGGCCTTCTTAGGCACCCAGAAGATGTTGGCAGCGGTGTACTCGTCGCGGTCCTCGGGGTCGGTGTAGTCGGTCTCCTGAGCGGTCCTGAGGGCGTCGTATTTCTCCTGGAAGGCGTCGGAGATGTACTTGAGGAAGATCAGGCCCAGGACAACGTGCTTGTACACGGCCGCGTCCATGTGGCCCCGGAGCTTGTCCGCCGCCGCCCAGAGCGTGCTCTCGAAGCCCAGGTTGGCCCCATTAGCGTTGCTGGCATTCTTCTGGTCTCGCTTGGCGGCTTTCCTTCGGGCCATGCTTGCTCCTCACGCGGACACCTGACGATGGTCACGAACTGGCGGTGAACCCCGGGCCGATGATACGGCTGGTCCGATTCGGGCGTCAGTATACGGCTGCCACGCCCGGTGTGTCGAGAATCCGGACGGGGATTGTG
>JBARRC010000501.1:0-8794 GCA_049644045.1 Phycisphaerae bacterium | reverse complement strand
CCCTTGAGGAAGTTCATGAAATACTTGGCGACATCGACCATGCAGGTGGTCTCGTCCATGACGATCATGCCGCCGGAACCCATGATCGATCCCGCCTCAGCCAGGCTGTCATAATCAATGGGCAGATCGAACCTGTCGGCCGGAATGCAACCGCCGGACGGGCCGCCGGTTTGCACCGCCTTGATCTTCGCTTTGCCCGGAGGCCCACCGCCGATGTCGTACACGACCTCTTTGATGGTGATGCCCATGGGCACCTCAACCAGCCCGGTGTTTTTGATCTTCCCGACCAGGCTGAAGATCTTCGTGCCCGTGTTGCCCTTGGTTCCGAGCTTGGCATACTCCTTGGAACCGACTCTGAAGATGACCGGGATGTTGGCCCACGTCTCGACGTTGTTGATTGCCGTGGGCTTGCCGTCGATTCCCTTTTGTATTGGGAAAGGCGGGCGTTGGCGGGGTTCGCCCATCTTGCCCTCGATGGACCGGATCAACGCCGTTTCCTCGCCGCACACGAACGCGCCGGCACCTCTGACCAGCTTGATGTCGAACGAAAAATCGGTTCCCAGAATACGCTCGCCCAATAGCCCGAATTCCCGGGTCTGTCGCAGGGCGATCACGAGGTGCTTGATGGCCAGGGGGTACTCGTGACGCACGTAGATGACGCCTTCGCTGGCACCGGTGGCGTAGCCGCCGATCAACATGCCCTCGATAATACTGTGAGGGTTGCCCTCCAACACGCTTCGATCCATGTACGCACCCGGATCACCCTCATCCGCGTTGCAGACGAGAAACTTCCCGTGTCCGTTCCTCTGCTTCGCGAGGAGTTCCCATTTCAACCCCGTAGGGAAGCCGGCGCCGCCACGGCCACGAAGACCGGAGCGTTTGATCTCCTCGACAACCCAGGTCGGTGTACCCTTGGCGAGGGCGTCGGCCAATGCCGTATAGCCACCATCCCTGATAAAGTTGAAGATACGGATCGGATCGATTTTCTCGTTGCGTGCGAGAATCGTCCGCACCTGGGTCCTGAAGAACGGAATGTCGCACTGCTTCTCTATCGCCGTGCCCGTAACAGGATCCACAAAGAACAGGTCATCGAGCACTTGGTTGTCGCGAACGGCCTCGACGATTCGGACCATCTGCTTGATGTCCACCTTCGGGTAGAAAGTCCCTGTTGGCTCGATGAGCACCGACGGTTCGGTTTCGCAGAATCCGTGGCACCCGGTGATGCGCAGGCGTATCTTGTCCGTCAGCCCTCTGTCGAGCAGCTCCCGCTTGGCCACCCGGATCAGATCGTTCGCCCCGCTCGCCTGGCCACAGCTGCCCGCCGGTATCACTATCACCGGAATGTTGTAATCTCTGTCGGTAACAAGGCGATCCTGCAACTCTTCGAACTCTTCGATGGACGCTAGCCTTTCCATGAACCTGTCCCGTTAATGATCCGCTCGTTGTTAGCCCCAGGAGGTGCCTCCATGCACCATTCAGACGGCGCCACCCTCGAGATCCAACATGTGCCCCTTACAGCCGCGCCGCGAACAAATCTGCACCATGCCCCCAGCTCGAACGATCATGGAGACCATCGGCGCGCTGCAAAGCGGGCAGGAGGACGCACCTTTGAGTTCCGCGTGACAGTGAGGGCAAAAAACGTCCACGAGGGCGTCCGTGCGGATCGAGTACTCGGATTCGACCGCGAAGCTCCCGTAAAGCGAAGACAACCTCAGCCACCCGTGCTTCCGTTCGAACGACACCGTCACCCGAATGGACGGAGAGCCGTCTATCGGGTGGTCCGGATCCATCAGGCTGTGGTTGCACCGCGAGCAGCTTACCGCAAGAAGGTAGACGCGGCGGTCCGCTTTGATCTCGGCTTCGTCGAGGCCCGCAAGGGTTTCCTCGATGATCTGTTTCACTCGCTTGGATTTGACGTTCGAGAAATAGTGACCGTCCACAACGGCCATCGGCCCGAGCGCACAAGCCCCCAGGCAATTCACCGTCTCCAACGTGAACTCCTTATCCGGCGTCGTCTCGCAGGCGTTGGTTCCCAGCTGGCGCTCGAACTCTCCGGCTATGACCGGTGCCCCACGGACGTGACAGGCCGTGCCCACGCACACCGAGCAGAGATGCTTGCCGCGAGGTTTGAGGCTGAACGACTTGTAGAACGTGGCCACGGCGTAGATGTCGACCAGAGATTGGCCGGTCGCATCGGCTACCGTTTTCAGGGCCTCGGCGGGCAGGTAGCTGTACTTCGCCTGGATCTCCTCCAGAATCGAGATCAGCCCCCCCCGATCGCCCTCATGCTTGTCGAGAATACCGAGGATTTCCGTCTTCATGCGACTTCTCCGCTCAGGGCAACCCGGCTTCAATCCACCTGAGCCCGTCTCACAGCGTTCTGCGCCGCCCCGTGCGGCTTCGCGTCAAGCAAAACACCATGAATCCGTTGGTGCCGTCAGCAGCCAGTTGTCCAGCCTTCCTCGCGCTTTCCGCGAAACGGCCCGCGCGACGAAGCCTATCGCCAGGGAAGGGCTCCTGCAACCATCGTGCCACAGACCTCTCGCGGAGCTGAATTGGCTGTGACCCTGGGATTTGCGGCGCGTCACCGCCAGAGCATGCCCCTTTAGGAAATTGGGTGCGGTCACCTGGTGCCCACGGGGCTGCTGGTGATGCTCACGCGCGACTGTTGATCGTGCGCGCAGGCTGCGGAGAGCAAGGGGAAATCCGCACGACGTGCGGGATATGCCCCGGCGTGGGAACGCCTCGACTGGAAGCTGTCAGGGCGTTGCCCGAAGGATCACGCCTCGGCTGCTTCTGCCGTCCACCTTGATCCGAAGTGGAGCGGGCAGGCGAACGTGTTTGACAAACCGTGTCTCCGCCACGCGTTGCTGCTCCCCCAGCCAATCCCAATCGATCTCCCATTCTCCCGCGTGGTGCACGGAAAAATAGCTTACCCGCAAGCTGGTAATGTTGTGAAAGAAGTGTGCGCCCTGGCTGGGGTCCACGTTCATCTCCGGCGTGGTGGCCTCGACAATGACTTTGGCGCCCGAGACTTGTGGCCAGGTCACCGGAATGCCCAACCACGGATCTGAGCTACCCCAGCGCCCGAATCCGATCAGAAGGTAGGGCCTCTCGGCCTTGACCAGTTCTACGTTCATCGCTTCGATTTCGGCGGCGATTTCCGGTGTGTGTTTCGCCTCGAACTCCTCAGGCCGGACGTACACGACGTCCTCGAGCGTATTGATGACCCCGTTGCCCAGAACCGACTCCGAGGCCGCGAGGACATTCTCAGCGGCCATCTCCTCCGCAGAAACTTCCACAAACTCGTCGGAGACCATCATCGGTCGAACCTGGAGGAAGCCGAAGCGGGCAGGCAGGCCTTGTTCCGGATCCAGGGTCATGGCGAATTCGATCTCCACCTTCGCCTCGGCGGCCTGCTCAGAGATCCTCAGCAAAGTCTTGGCCAAGTTGTTCAGGGGAATGTCCGGCAGGTCCAGAATCGGGGCAAAGGTGATCGCACGCGGGCCGGGAGAGCCGATTCCCATGTTCAGCCGGTCTGACGCCGCGATGTACGTTGAGGCCACGTACCGCAACGTTCCATCCGCCTCAGCATTCTCGAGCGAAGCTCGCACGAGATACTCGGTCTCGTGGATCGGATCGTAGGACGGCGGCTTGCCCATGTTCACCGTCCAGAAAACTGTCTGGGTCTGCTTGAGTAGCTCACCGATCGAGCCATACGGCGGGGCTACCGCTGGGAAGGCCGGAGAGTAGGTCCAGGAAACACCACCATCCACGATGGTCTTGCCCAGTCCCAACGCCAAGTTCACCACGCCGTGCTCCGGTCGGGCGCGCCCGGTGGGGTAAAAATTGTAGGATCGAGCTACACCGGACAGAGTCGGATAGAAGCGGTCGCCATACCGCCGGCCTACGACCTCCTGGATGATCACGGCCATCTTCTCATTCTCGAGGCCGTGACCGATGGCCTTCATATAGCTCTTCGCACCTTTGAAGAATGTCGAGGCATAGACGAACTTGATCGCCTCAACCAGCTTGCGGAACCGTGTGGTCGCGTCGAGCTGGTTGTTGGGAATCATCTTGGTGGCATAGACCCCGGCGAAAGGATGATGCAGTGCGTCCTCCAGGAGGCTCGAAGAGCGAATAGCCAAGGGGGTGTGCACTTTCTCGATCAGCCCCCTCAGGTCGCCGACGATCTCCACCGGCAACTCCGCGGACTGGAAGGCATGGGCAATGCGATCGTCCGGGGCGTCGGAGAACGCCCGTTCGCGAAGATCGTTGCGCTGCATGAACCGATCGAAGTGGTCCGTGGTGATGACCGTCAGGCGCGGAACGCCGACCTCAATGCCCGAGAAGGTGTCAGCGGGGAGGTCACGCTCCAGGACTCCCTTGATAAACGCGAGACCTTGAGCCTTGCCACCCAGTGCCCCGGAACCGATCAGCGTAAAATCCTGGTCGGAATCGAAGAACTTCCGATCAAAACGGTGGAACAGGTTGTCTGAAGGAGACTCGTGCATCCCTTGCCGCCAGACGGTCGAGCCACAGTTGTGTCAGGTGATCAGATCCATCCGCGATCTCTGCAGGCCTGCGCCACGCGGGCGACTGCGATCGCGTACGCGGCTTCGCGCATGGACATCGTTCGACTCTTGGCCATGTCACTCACCGCGATAAACGCGGAGGTCATCGCCACGTCGAGCTTGCCGAGCACCTCGTCCTTCTCCCAGTAGTAGTTCATGTTGCTCTGCACCTGCTCGAAGTAGCTGCACGTGACGCCGCCGGCGTTGGCCAGAAGGTCTGGAATCAGGAATACCCCGCGCTCCTGAATAACGCGGTCCGCCTCCGGCGCGGTTGGGCCGCTCGCTCCCTCGGCGATGATCTTCGCGCGTTTGCCTATTTTGGTGACGTTGTCCGATGTGATCTGGTTTTCCAACGCCGCCGGAATTAGGATGTCCACGTCCTGTTCAAGCCATGCGTCGCCCGGAAGGACCTCGTAGCCCATCTTCTCGGCCTTAGCCCTGTCGACACCGCCGAAGCGATCGGTGACGGACAACAGGGCGTCGAAGTCGATGCCGTCTGCTTTCCGGAAGGCGTACGGCTGCTGGTCGCTTTGGTCCCAACAGGACACGCACACGATCTTGCCACCGATTTGCTGATAGAGGCGGATGGCGTGTTGCGCCACGTTTCCGAAGCCCTGGACGCTTGCCGTCGTGTCTTCCGGTCGGAGCTTCAGCTCTTTCAGTGCTTCGCGAATGGCAAATACGACGCCGAATCCAGTTGCCTCCGTTCGTCCCAGTGAACCACCCATGCCGACCGGCTTTCCGGTGATAAAGCCGGGATACTTCCCGCCGAATATGGTTTCATATTCGTCCAGCATCCAGAGCATGTGTTGGCCGCTGGTCATGACTTCGGTCTCCGGGACATCCCGGTTTGGGCCGACGTCCCTGGCCACCTGACGGACCCACCCGCGGCAGATTTGCTCTTGCTCGCGCGCGCTCAGGTTGTGCGGCTCGCACACCACGCCGCCGTTGGCTCCGCCCAACGGGATGTCCACCACCGCGCATTTCCAGGTCATCCACATGGCCAAGGCGCGTACCGTGTCGATCGTCCCCTGAGGATGGAAACGGATGCCGCCTTTGCCGGGCCCGCGGGCATCGTTGTGCTGCACTCGGAAGCCCCGGAACACTTTCATCGTGCCGTCGTCCAGCCGCACAGGAATGCTGAAGTGGTATTCGCGCATCGGATTGCGGAGCAGGTCGCAAGTCGCGGCGTCGAGGTCGAGGGCCTCGGCCACCTTGTCAAACTGGGCTTGCGCCGTGTGGAACGGGTTGTACGGTTGTCCTGCCATCTGCTGCCTGCCCTCTCAACAAAGAAGACCATTCACCGTCAAAAATCGTACTCGATGGCTCCACTGCTGAAAAGGTTCCGGGACTGCCGAGGTGCCAAGGCTCCACGACCCGGTGGTGGTTGAATCGAACGCCGGACGGGCGATACTCGGTGGGCCATCCGGCCGCGCGAGTTCCCGAGGGCTCGCGCGGTCCCAGGCCGGGCAAGCGATTTTGCCTTCGGCAGCGCGCGTCGTCGGGGCGTGTTCCCTGCACCCGGGTATGGTACACGGCCGGAATCGCGCTTGGTATGGCAATCATGACGGTGTTCGCCCTTCTCGAAAAGAAACGCAGCGAGGTGAGCGCCCTGTTGGGGGAACTGAGGGATTGGGCTGAGTGGTCAAGAGGACTCCGACGCTGATTTCGAGTAGTCATGCAGCGCAGTCGCATCTCTTTCGTGCCTGTTTTAGGGAGGGATTACGGTTGACGAGTGGGTCACAAAGTGGGTCAGTCGTCACGTGGTAGCCACTTGAAGCCAACTTGACGTCGACTTGCTGACCACTTGCAAGCCTCGTTTTGGGTAAACATTCAGTAAACCCGTGCCAGTTGGGGTTCTGCGGTGGCGTGGAGTTGTTGTCGGAAGCGTCTGTGGAGTGGGTAGAGGTAAATGTGTTTGATGGTTGACAAGCCACGGTGCCGGCGATCGAGGAGGAAGTACGCCTTGTTGACCTGCTCGATGACGACATCGCCACACTTCGGATAGGCATCGAACGCCCGTACGGCGTCCTGGATTGTCAGGGCACTTCTTCCGTGATTGTGAAGCCACTCACAATAGGCATCGCCTACATCGCGCACCTTGTGTATCGCAACAACCGACGAGGCATCCGAGTCGGGGTCGGATGATCCATCGGCGTCGGCATCGGCCTCAGCGTCAACCAGCGCCAGATTGCGTCGGGCCTCCTCGATCGTGTATCCCAACGGGGTCACGATGTCGTTCTGGACCCGGCAGAATTGGCGGTAGCTTCTCTTGAAGACGAGGCCCGTTTCAAGGAAGAAGGCATACTTGGCAAGAGCGGTCTCCCGGCCGCCCCAAAGTAATACATGTTCCCTTTAATGTACTTGCGGTATTGGCCGGTTCCGGGATGATACCCTATCTTGATCCTGGTGGGTCCGGTATCCTTCTTAGAGGACTTGCGATGTCCTTTTTCGGATGGCATGGTGACCTCGGTTTCTGATGATCGACTCCTTGATTCAGCCCCTGGATGATGATCGAAACCGAGAAAACTTGATAGTAAGAATTTGATAGTAACCCACTTGCCGGAGTGGCGGAATCGGCAGACGCGCGGGATTCAAAATCCCGTCTGGGCAACCAGGTGAGGGTTCGAGTCCCTCCTCCGGCAGTGAAGAACCCAGTCTCAGCAGACTAGAGCATTTCCCGTTTTCGTGTGCCGAGCCGCGGCGCCAAGTGGATCCGACGCCATTTCTTCCGCGTGAACACCGGGCTGTAGCGGCACACGTTATCCACCCGCTTGGAGGCATGGGCGGCTTGCGTCGATCGACAGTGCGGCCGGGTGGGCCAACAACGGGAATTCGCCCGTACTTCGCCGATCCCACGCTGACCGAGTCGGTCCAAACCGAACCAGAAGGCCGGCACGCTGCCGTATTCCTCGTCGAAGGTCAGCCACGAACGCTCACTGGCTTGCCTGCCGGCTCATCAGCGCAGATCGCCACAAGCGTTACCTTGCCGGGTGGAGCCGTTCCCGCCAACGGCTCCATAAACGGGGAATAGACCTCGCGTACGACACCGAGTACCGCCTCGGCCTCGAAGGGGGAGCAGTTGAGCCCGTCCTGAATCGCGGTCCTGAACTGGGCATCGAGCGTCTTGCTCTCAAGCCGCCGTAGCTCCTCCCGTTTGGGATTCCGGATCGACATCGTCTAACCTCCTGTGTTCGTCCACAACGGGAAACAGGGTGTCTGAGCGGTAGGACATATGTCAAGATGGTCAGGCTGAATGGGCCGGGACTCCGACACAGCGCCGCTCCCAGAGTCCCTGTACAATCCCCGGTTTTATGGTAAATAGAGGACGATATCACCCACTATCCGACGGGTAGGTGGCTCGCGGTTGTGGATCAGAACCGCGACAGTCACGGAGCGGTCCAGTAGTTGGGGCTGCGTTATGATCGGTCGTGCTCGGACCGCTCGTTGACACTCGCGGTACTGATCGGGCGCGGTACTCAGCGCCAGGCAGTGAGGCCGATGTCATGGCCGGAGGGTGGGAGAACAGTATGGAAACGGTGATACGCTCGTGCGAGAATCCTTTCTCGCACGAATGGGCCGAGAATGGATTCTCGGCCCAGCGGTCGAAGGGATTCTCGGCCCAGCGAGTGACGACCCGCACACCCGAGCAGTGGAGCATCAACCGCAATGTCGCAGAACAATGTTGAAAAGGTGATCATCATCGGCTCCGGTCCGGCTGGTTGGACGGCTGCCATCTACGCAGCCCGGGCGAATTTGAACCCGTTGGTCTTTGCGGGTCGCCCGAAGACCGTGCCGACGACCATTCTGCCTGGGGGGCAGCTCATGATGACCACGGAGGTCGAGAACTACCCCGGGTTTCCCGAGGGCGTCACGGGGCCTGAGCTGATGTCGCGCTTCGAGCAGCAGGCCGTGCGGTTCGGTGCCCGTATCGTGACCGACAACGGCCTCAACCCCGATGTCTCGAACCCTGACGATGGACACAGCTACTCGTATCACGATTGCAAGCGGGTCGATCTTTCCCGGCGGCCTTTCGTGGTGATCGGTGAGGACGACACGCAGTACCGCAGCCATGCGCTGATCATCGCCACGGGGGCAACGGCCAATTGGCTCGGACTGGAGAACGAACAACGGCTGGCACGTAGCGGCGGCGGCGTTAGCGCATGCGCCGTTTGTGACGGGGCACTGCCGATCTTCCGCGATCAGGTGCTTGCTGTGGT
>JBARRC010000500.1:0-10015 GCA_049644045.1 Phycisphaerae bacterium | reverse complement strand
GTGTAGGACTCCCCGCCATCTCCGCTTCAGCCGATCCCGCCTCCCCAGCCTCCTCTCGCTCTCGCTCGGCGTACCATTCGGGCTTCTCACCCAACGGCTCACCGTGGGCGCCCGCGCGAACCGCTCGGCCTCCGCGCGGTGTTGGAAACCCAAGACGGTGTCCAAGGGTCCCGAAAACGGCGAAGTTTGCCTGACATAAGGGAAGGAGGGAACCGACCATGGCATGTGCCCCATCGTTCGTAGTCTTGTGCATGGGAGTTCGTCCCCCAGCACAACCCGGCGACTGTCTGTTATGGGATGAGGAACGGTTCCCTCCAAAGGTCGATTCTGGTAAACTGGTGAATGTTGGAACCCGGGCATTCCAACCTACAACTTCCAAGTGGACAACGACGTGGCGGAACGATGATCCGGATCAGCTTCGTTTTGTGTGGAGTTTCAAAGGCCTGTCTGGTCGGTCTGCTCCTTGGTAGCTGGTCAGCCTCGACGGTGTTTGGAGCCGGCCGCGGAGCGGCAACGTCGAGCGCAAGCGTTTGTGCACCGGACCGGCTACAAGACAGCGGGGCTGTTTACCGAATCTGCATGCCGGACCAGGACCGCTGGAACGGGGAACTCGTCGTCTACGCCCACGGATACGTCGACCCCCGCAGACCAATCGAGATTCCGGAGGATCAATTGGCTGTTGGCGACGACCTGACACTACCGGAATTCGCAAACATGCTGGGTTTCGCCTTCGCCACGACCAGCTACCGCACCAACGGTCTCGCCATTCGCGAAGGCCTTGAGGATCTGGTTGACCTCGTGGATATCTTTATCGAGACGCACGGAGAGCCCGTTTACATCTATCTCGTCGGGGCGTCGGAAGGGGCCTGATTACGGCACTCGGGATCGAGCGATACCCGGATATGTTCGACGGTGGACTGGCTACCTGCGGACCCATTGGCAACTTCCGCGAGCAGATCGACTACTTCGGCGATTTTCGTGTTGTGTTCGACCACTTCTTCCCCGATGTGTTGCCGGGTTCCGCGGTCGCCATTCCCGACGAGGTTATCGACAACTGGGAGGGTGTGTACGTACCGCTCATTCAGGATTCGCTCCGTTCTGATCCCGACGCCACCGAACAGCTTTTGGGTGTTACCGGAGCCGTGACCGATTGCCGCAACCCGGATTCCGTAGAGGCGACCGTGGTAGGCCTGCTCTGGTATAACGTGCACGCCACCAACGACGCCATCGCCAAGCTGGGTGGTCAGCCTTTCGACAACATGACCAGGTCGTACAAGGGTCTGGTCCGACCGGTTGGCCTCAATCGCGACGTTGAGAGGATCAGCGCTGATCCGGAGGCCCTCGAGCAGATCGAGCTGCACTGCCAGACTTCGGGCGATCTGGACCGCCCCGTTGTCACGCTGCACACGATCTGGGACCCGATCGTGCCCTACTGGCACGAACGTCTTTATCGCCGAAAAGTGTTCGGGAACGGTGTCGGTTCGTTTCCGGCCGAATTCACCGCACGCCGCTATGGTCATTGCAATTTCACGGTGAACGAGCTTATAGAGGCGTTTGCGGCGCTTGTGTGGGAGGTAAGGGGAGAGAAACTCGTTGGTGTAGACGCTATACTTCCCCACGGGAGGTCCGGGGACGAGTTCTTGAAGGTTGCTCGTCCGTATTCGGATGCCAGGCTTTAGTACGCTGTGCCGAGAATTCTTTCTCGGCACCTGCCAGAGGACCGAGAGGGGATTCTCGGTCCGGCGAAGATTGGAAGGACTGGAATCGTGAGGGGGAATCTGCTAGGCTAGTGTTTCTGTTGATGCCGCGGAATCAAAAACCGGGAGGTGCGAGAGATGAATTATCTTCGTTCCAGTTTATTTGCCGTCCTTATGGCTTCCACCGCGCTGGGTGGTCCGATCGAGTTGCAAATCGATGAATTGAATTCGCACGCCGATGTGCAGCTATGTCTCACGCTCACATCCACCGTATGCGATGCTGACACCACGCCCTTGGCCGGCTCGATTTCGGTATCGCTGGGCTACCCGCCGGGACCGAGCGATATCAGCCTGCACGACTTCACGTTTCAGTTCACACAGGATGTCACGCTCGATCTGGACTTTACCGGAGTCGGCGCGTTCAACAGCACCGGGAGGAATATCGAGGTGGCTTATGCCGATCCCGGCAACCCGCTCGCACCGGTGTCGGTGATTGGTGATGCGTTCACGTTTACGGCTGTACCTGTGGACACCGCGGGGCAGCTCGAATACGAGGCAACGCACGGGATCTGTACCCTGTTCACGCTCGCTGGATACAGCTGCAATGGTGCGATCGATCTCAACATGATCACACTGAATCCTCTCGACATTGACGGAACGGTCGTTGTTTCCGGGAATGATGTAAGCTTGACACTTGAAATGGCCTTGTCGGCGCCGATTGATCCGGTGAATCCCGGTCTTGGTACGTTCTCCATTAATGGAACGGTCTTAGCCACGGGAGTGATTCCTGAGCCGACGACGCTGCTGTTGCTCGGCATCGGCGGTGCCGCCCTATATCATCGCCGCCGCACGGCTCCTGAGTCACCATGCGGTGCTTTTCGTAGTCCTGCAAGATGGATTTGATGTCGCGTGCGCCGTGTAGAACGCGGACGATCTGCAGGGGACTCGTATCTGGCCGGTAAATGATGAGGTAGGAGAAAACCGACCAAAAGCGCAACGGTTCATCGGCCAGGTCGTGCCGAAGATGGCCCATCCCGGGCATCTCTGCCAGTTTCCGCATGGCGCTCCGCAGATCGGCTTGCACACGTTTGGCGGCGTTCAAGCTCCTCAAAAACCTGCTCGCCGTCGACGAGTTCGCCGCGTCTGGCTTGCCCGAGCCCGACGGCGACTTGTCTGCGAACTTCCTCAAGCCGGGCCTGTCGGACCATGTCGCGCTCTTCAAGCAGCCGTAGTCCTTCCCGGACGACCTCGCTTGCCGATTGATACCGCCCGCTGGCGACCTTAGCCGCGATCAGCTTGTCGAGCTCGGGCGTCAGCGAGATGTTCATGGTAGTTCTTGTACTCATACTCAAAATATAGCGTCGGTGGCACACTGTGTCAAATTGTGTTACACGACAGAATCGGTCCTCACGCTACCGTTAGCCCGCTTCTTGCCCCACTACGGCCAACTTTCGTATCGCGGGGGGGCATAACCGGCGCATTGAGGATGTCGCTTTGAGTCGCTGCGGACGACGTTTAGGACCGCTTTTCGGCCAATCGTTGCTCGATCAATCGCCCCACCAGCTTCGGGTCGGCCTTGCCACCGGATAGCTTCATGACCTGACCGCGGAGGAATCCGGCGGCGGCCTTGGCTTTCCTGGGGTTCTTGAGCGCGTCCTGGGCCGCTTTTTCGTTTGCAGCGAAGGCCTGCGCGATCCACGCTTCCGTCGCGGCGATATCCCTTACCTGCACCAGACCCAGTTCTTCGGCGAGCAGCATGGGGGATGGAGTAGGGTGGTGCTCCACCGGTTGAAAACCGGTGCCACACACATCCGCGCGGGCTGAAGCCCGCGGCTCGCGGTATTCGAGCATAGCCTCTGCCAGGCGGTTGGCAGCCGTTTTGTTGACGGTGCCGTCTGCGGTGATTCTGGCGAGTTCCGCCATGCGGGCCGCATCCACTCCCAGGTCGGTTACATGCGCATGACGATCGTTGGCGAGCTTGAGCCAGACGTTGACGAACTGTTTGCTAACCACGTTGGTTGGAGCGCCGGCTGCGATCACCTCTTCGAACAGGTCGGCCGTCCCGCGATGGTCGACGATCGTTTCGGCATCCTTGGTGGATAGGCCATACTCGATGACAAAGCGCTGTCGCCGCACGATGGGCAGCTCCGGCAGCATCGCCCGAATCTCATTCAGCATCTTGTCAGTGATCTCAACGGGCACCAGATCCGGGTCGGGGAAGTAGCGGTAGTCGTGGGCGGCCTCTTTGGCACGTTGAAACTCGGTCATGCCCTTTTCGGCGTTCCAGCCTCGGTTTTCGTTCGGTCGTTTACCCTGCTGGTAATCGTGATCTTCTTTCCAGGCGGCGACCTGGCGCTCGGCTTCGTAGATAATGGCATCGCGCACAGCCCGGAAGCTGTTCAGGTTTTTGACTTCGGCGATCGGCGTGCGGTACTCCTTTCCATCGCATTCGATGGCCATATTGACATTGGGTTCAAACCGCATCTGCCCCTTCTGCATGTTGCCTTCGCTGACACCGAGATAGGTCACCAGCCGCTGAAGCTCGGTACAGAAGGTATAGGCTTCGTCGGCCGATGAGAGGTCCGGCTCGGTGACGATCTCCAGAAGCGGTGTGCCGGCGCGATTGAGGTCCACAAGCGTGCAACCGGGCACGTCGTGCAGGTTCTTGCCGGCGTCCTCCTCCAGGTGAGCACGCGTGATGCGGATGCGTTTCTTGTTCCCGCTGGTTGGTATCTCGAAGTAGCCCTTCCGCGCGAGTGGAAGATCGTATTGGCTGATCTGATAGTTCTTTGGGAGGTCGGGGTAATAATAACTCTTGCGGTCCCACTTCGTGTGGCGTGCGATCTCGCAGTTGAGGGCGAGTCCGGTCAGGAGCGCGTACTCAAAGGCCAGGCGGTTGATGACCGGCAGCGAGCCGGGATGCCCGAGGCACACGGGACAAACGCATGAGTTCGGGGGCGCATCGAACTTGACGGGACAGCCGCAGAACATCTTCGACTCGGTCTGAAGCTGGACGTGGATTTCAAGACCGATGATGGTACGGGTCGTGGGCGTTGATTCAGGCATCACGGAGAATGGCGAATGTCGAATAGCGAATTCAACAAGGCAGAGGAGGCACAAGGCAACAAGGCAGTAGGCACGGGAAATCACCGTGCGTCCGGCCACCAGCCCCTTGCCTTGATGCCTCCTTGCCTTTTGCCTTCCTTTCGCTATTTGGCATTCTTAATTTCTTCTCATGATCGGCTCGCGATTGCCGCCGCCAGGGGGTTGACGAAGTTCGGAACGATTTTCTCGGTCGCCAGCTCCTCGGCCAGTTCAAACAACGTTTGCTGGGTCTCGACAAGCGAACGCGGGTTTCCCATGCCCCAGTACTTACGTGTGGTCAGGAACACGCTGATCGGCTCACCCTCGTACGTCTCGTTGTGCACCTCGTAGGTTGTGGTGCGCGACTTGACCTCGACGTAGGCCTGTAGATCACACTCCGGCGACATCGCGATGCCGAAATAGGGCTGGGCATCAATCACATGGGCAGTGCGGTCGCCGAAAAGGAAACCGGTGGCTGCCTGCTCCCCCAACAGCGTCTCCGCCACGAGCTGATCATGGTTGCCCCGATACTCAAGATCAAATCCGTAGATCACCTCCAGATGGTCGAAATCGATGTCGCTGAAGGACAGATGATAAGGTGCTTGCGTGAGAATCAGCGCGCCGAATTTGCACACCTCTTCCGTGTTGTCGGGGCCGAAATGCCCGAAACGCAGGCTGTTGGGGTCCAGCCGAATCCAGCGGCGCGACCCGTGTTCAGCGGCCTCTTCCTCGAGCACGAGGCAATTACCGTCGCGGCGCCGTAACTTCCGCAACCCGGGATATTCTTTTCGAATGCGGTCGAAAAAATGCAGGACCGTCTCACGTTCGAGCGTCATCTCGAGCTTGAGGAAGAGCCGGCTGCTGACAAAGAAACCGTCACACACCGCACCGAGGCCGTGGTTCATGGCGACTCTCTCATCTATTGGCCTTAAATATTCAGTACCGCTCATTATTAGGCAAGAAGGCAACGATTTCAACCGGAATAACATCAGAGGGTCGTGGGGTTTGCGCGCTGGGGCTTGCCAACACGACCAGGGAAGGGAATCATACGCTCTGGCCAGGCAAGCCTTGGGAGCTGGTGTACCCGATTGTGCGGTCGCCGCTTCGCCTCCCAACTACGGAGCCGTTAGAATGCTGCCAATCTTCTCGGGAACCACCAGGGAACGAATCGTTCGCACATCTCTGATGATGATTCTGATCAACGGGTTTGCAATCGCGTTCTTGTGGGACGGCTACGTCGGCTATGCTCGCCGGAACGCACAGCAGCTCATTCATTCACTGGGACTCCGTATCGATCCACTTCCTGCCATCCATCCGAAACTCACAGCCGGAGAAGCGCAGCGACTCATGCAAAGCATCAAGAAGGAGGCGGAGTCAGACGCGGTTACGGTCCTGCTAGGGGAGCCATCATTCGAGCACGACCACGATGCTTACTACCTCGGCCCGGCTGGACACCTTCGCGTTCGCACGGAAAGTGGCCGGGTGGCGAGTGTTGATTGGACAGGCGGCGTCCACACGGAAACAGACCAGGCCCTTCAGCGGTGGGTCGGCTTAGGGTTGGGCATTCTGGGTGCGGTTTTCATTGTTCAGCTCGTACGTGTGCTGACGATGCGCGTTTTGCTGACCGATGCCGGGTTGAAGGTAAGCGGTAAGCCGCTCGTCCCGTTCGAGTCCATCCGGGCGCTTCGAGCCGCCAGGTCCGGGAGAAGCGGACGCGTCGAGTTGGATTACTCGATCGATGGCCGGCCGGGACGCGTGCGACTCGATGATTACGTGGTCAAAGAGTTTCGCGCCATCGTCACCGCGATCTGCGAGAGGGCGGGGTTTCCCAATCCGTACGGGTCGAATCGCGAGTCCACAAACGCCGCACCCGCGGACGCACCTCAGAACCCGGAGCGCTAGCCTCAACAATGAATCGATCCTGGGTCGATTGGGTCTGCCTGGCTGTGGCGGGTGTGGTGCTGATTGTGTTTCGACTCCACGCCTTCGATCTCCCGCTGGAGGCGGACGAGTGCAATTACGCCTGCATCGGCGGCCGCTTGCTCGCCGGCGACCGTTTGTATGTCGATGTGTGGGACCATCAGCCCTTCGGAATTTTCGTGCTCTTTGCCGGTCTGATTGCGCTGTTCGGCGACGCGCCGGAGGTCATTCGGTGGATGACGATCGTGTTTTCGCTCGCCTCGCTGGCTCTTGTGTTCGCGATTCTTCGCCGTGTTTCAAGCCGGGGAGCGGCCATAACCGGAGCGATTCTGTTTGCGATCGTGTCGTCCGATCCGGGCACCGCGGGCGAGGGCTGCAACCGCGAGATTTATATGGTGACACTGGTTCTGGCGGCCTGGTATTTCGCCCTTCGGTGCGCGGCCGCGCCGAGCTGGAGTCTCTTTCTGGCCGGGTGTGCCCTTGCCCTGGCATCGGCGACCAAAACAATCGTGGCAGTTCACTGGATGTTTTTGGCTCCGTGGGTTGTCATGGGAGCGTGGTCGGGCGCCGCTCCCGAACACCGCGCTCGATCCGCCGTGACGTCGCTTGTGTTGTTCGGGGCCGGCCCGGCGATCCTCTGGGTGAGCGCGTTCGCCTACTTCGGCGCGACCGGTCGTCTCGGTGAATTCATCGACGCGGTGTTTCTCTTCAATCTGAGCTACAGTGGAAGCTCGGAGGGTTTTCCCGTGCGTTTCCTGCGGTTCTTCGCACCGGAAAGACACCCGTTTATCATTGACAGCGCGCTGCCACTTTGGATCGGCGGTGGCGCGGCGACTGTATGGCTGCTTGTCGAGGCCGTGGTTCGAAGGAGGCGCGGTGGGCTTGCGGTTTTATTGCTCATTCTTGCCGGCTACGTGGCCGTCTGCCTGCCCGCACGTTTCTGGCCGCATTACTACTATCTTCTTATCCCCGTACTGGTGATCGCCGTGTCGATGACCGTCGGGCGACTGGCTACCTGGGTGCGTAAGTCCGCGCAGGCTTTAAGCTGCGGCTCGGAAAGAACCACGGCGCCGCGAAGGGAGCGCGTGAATCATCATGCGCCGTCGCTTCGCCTTTGGTGCGCGTCGGCAGGGATACTCGCCGTCTTCCCAATCCTTTTGTTCGCCACCGAGTACCGTGATTATCTGAACCAGCCGCCGTTCGGCATCACCGTCAAACGATACAACTCGCGCGATTTCTGGGGCCGGGCGCAGGGTCAGAACGTCCGCCGCGTGACCGACCACAACGACGAGATATTCGTCTTCGGCAATGACACGGAGATCTATTACTACGCTCAGCGGCGGTGCGCTTCGCGCTACACGATGATCACCGGGTTGCAGTCCGGTTTCGCGGGATCAAAGCGGCGTCGTGAGACGCTGATCGCCGAGCTTCAGGAGCGGCTTCCCAGGCTCATTCTCGTGCTTTTCGATGAGAGACCATTTGATGAATGGAAGACGTTTCTCACGACATACTACAGCGAGCCGATCGGATGGGATTACCACGATCGGTCGGGCAAACCGATCATGTTCGTCCTCGCCCGCAAGGACCGTCCGGTTGAATCGATCAACTGGGACTGGGACCGGTCCGCGGTGGGTGGTTGGATGTTGGGAGACAAGCCGTAGTGGTTGCGTAGCGTCTCGAACTGAAATCGTTTGTCTACAGGCTGGCCTTAATGAGCTGATAGATCGCCCGCGTGGCCGTTGACCGGTTCAACGTGTAGAAGTGGATGCCCGCCACACCCTGCTCCAGAAGGGCCAGACACTGCTGCGTGGAGTGGTACATGCCAATATGGCGCACCGCCTCGGGGTCGTCTTCTACGGCTTCAATCCTTCTAAGCAGATTCTTTGGGATCGTCGCCCCACACATCTGGGTGAAGCGTTTGATTTGCCTGACGCTCAAGATCGGCATGATCCCGGCAATAATTGGCAGGTGAATGCCGGCGTGCGCGGCCCGGTCGCGAAAGGCAAAGAAATCGTCATTGCTGAAGAAGAGCTGCGTGATCAGGAAGTCGATGCCCGTATCAACCTTGCGCTTCAGGTTGTCGAGGTCTTTCCCCAGACTCGATGACTCCGGGTGACCCTCTGGGTAGCACGCACCGCCGATGCACAGATCGCCGTGCCGTTCCCGAATAAACGCAGCCAGCTCACTGGCATACTGAAAGCCCCCCTCGGTGGGCACGAAGGTGCTCTCCCCTTCGGGCGGATCTCCTCGAAGAGCCAGGACGTTTATGATCCCGTGGTGCTTCAACTCGTCGATAACGCGCCCGACCTCGGCTCGCGTGGACCCTACGCACGTCAGATGTGCCAGGCCTTCGATGCGGATGTCGTTCTTGATCCGCACGACCAGGTCCCGCGTTTTGCGGCGGGTGGCGCCGCCGGCCCCGTACGTGACCGAGACGTAGGTCGGCTCAAGCGGCTTGAGTGATTCGACGGTGCGGTACAGGTCCCAGAATCCGACGTCGTTTTTCGGTGGGAAGAACTCGAACGACAGGGTCGGTATCTTTTCGTCGAGAAGCTCGTGGATGCGCATCGTTTCTCGCTTCGACTGGGCGCGGAAGGATTCGAACCTTCGAAGGCATACGCCAACGGGTTTACAGCCCGTCCCCTTTGGCCACTTGGGTACACGCCCTCTTGACCTCACCGGAACGCGCCGTGCGCAACCGGATCATCGATCAAAAGCGAGGTGTTTCTACAAGAAGAAAGCGGCGATGACAACCCGTAGCCGGTGATTGTCCCGGAAATGGGTCTGCGTCCAACTGAGGGGTATATTATCGAACCGGGCTCGAAGCACGAGCGAAACACCACCCTCCCGGCAATGACCACAGCATGTTGCAGTGGCAATGGAATACGTGTATCTGTGTGGCGAGTTACGTAAGCAATGTGAAAGCGGTACCCGAACTAATGCTCCGCCACACCTGAACTTGCGGATTCGTTACAGGATCAGAGCCGCGGGCGCCAGCCCGCGGACTGGTCCCGCCGCTAGCGCGGCGGGCTCTGACTTGAGGCTGCCACGGTGGGTCGGCTCCAAGCGTCAGATCCTTCCACCGCTCCGCAATAGCGTGACTGCAGGTATACTGCTCTCACACGGTTCGTAATCCGCGCAGGCCAAAGCCTGCGGCTCGCATCTGTGACACAGACAGATCGGCCTCGAGAGCCTACCGATGGTCTCGAAAGCACAACCCGGCTCAACAAACTGCACGAAGTCTGCTCCGCTTGTTGCTTCATCGTGCTGTTCATCTGCAGCGCTTCCGATGAGTCGAGAGGAGGCGCTTACAC
>JBARRC010000499.1:0-10476 GCA_049644045.1 Phycisphaerae bacterium | reverse complement strand
TCGCAAATCAGAGCCCGCCGCGCTAGCGGCGGGACCAGTCCGCGGGCTGGCCCCCGCGGCTCTGATCCGGTAACGAACCCGCAAGTTCAGGTGTGTCACAACACTAGGGTCCGGGAACCATAACGCGGACGGCACCGGGCGCGACTTCGATGGTTACGGGCGTATGCGCGATGCGTTCGCCGTCCGCCCACAGCTCCTGGGATTCCGTAGCGTCGATCGTCAACCGTTTCGTCTGGATGAACTGCACCTCCGGCCGGGAGCGATGTCGGCCGGATAGCACGGTCGGCAGCAGCGTCAGCGCTCGCCATCTCGACACCTGGTCAATGATGCACAGATCGAGCTGACCATCCGTCGGAACCGCGCCGGGCGCGATTCTGATCGCGCCGCCGTACGACGATGTATTCGCACTTGAAGCGAGGAAAAGGGGGCGCTCGATCACGCCGAAGTCCCCGGCAATTCGCAGGTTCCGAGGCCGGTAGCGGGCCAGCACGCAAAGCGCGCCGTACAGATAAGCGATCGTGCCCGTCAATGGCACTCGCATGGAATCGACGTAGCTGGTCACCTCCGCGTCCACGCCGACGGTCGCCACGGTGCAGAAGTAGCGATCGTTGACCCGACCCAAATCGATCGCGGAGGCCACCCCACAGGCCAGCACTTCGGCGACGGCCTTGGGCTCGGCCGATATACCCAGCGCGCGAGCAAAGTCGTTGCACCGCCCCGCCGGAGCGAGGCCCATTACGGGGCATCCGTCGCCTAATGACGACCGGATCGAGGCAAGGGCGTTGGCCACCTCTTGCGCGGTTCCGTCGCCGCCGCAGGCGACCACGCAGTCCGGGCGTCCGCGTTCGTCCGCGCATGCCTCATGGGCGATGCGCTCGGCATCACCGCGCTGCGCGGTGTGGCGAATGACGACATCGAGGCCGCGCGCACGAAGATCAGCCACCACCACATTGGCAGTCCGCAAGCCGCGACCGCGACCCGCCGTCGGGTTGGCGACAATCAGTATCGTCATTCAGGTTCGTCCGTTGCTGATCGTGAATACGGTCTTCGCGACACGGCTTTGCCCGGTATTGATGGCTGACACGAGCGCCGCCCGGTACTCTTCCAGTTCGTACGGCGGGCTCAACAATCGTGTGAGCTTGGGTTCCCACGTTTGCATCAGGTCGATCGCGATGTCAAACGTCTCGCGCTCGCCGTCGGCATACCTTTCCGTGCCATACGCATACGCGGCGTGGATCGTCAGCTCTTTGAACCATAGCGACGTCCAATCGACACCAGACGGAATGCCCGGCATCCCGACCAGGACGAACCTGCCTCCGCTTTTCGTGAAGCGCAGACCGTCGTCGATCGTCCGCGACGACGCGACACAGTCGAACGTGACGTCCGCACCGCCGATCACGGTCGGTTTGCCGAACTCCGCGTCGAGCACCTCGGCGTCGAGTGTCTTCGCCCAGGCCGCATACCGGGCCCTGGTCGAGCCGCGGGTGTCGATAAGTTCGTCGGCACCGAGGTCACGAGCATGTTGCCTTTGATGGTCGTATTTGGCCACAGCCACAATGCGGGCTTTGCACCCGATCGCCCGCAGCGCCGCAATCGTCAAGAGCCCGATCGCGCCACACCCGATCACCAGGGCGGTGTCCTTCTCGGTCAGCGAGACCCGCAGCGCCCCGTGCAATGCACAGGCAAACGGTTCGATCAAGACCGCCGCTCGATCATCCATCCCGTCGGGCACCCGATAGACCTGAGACTGGTGCGCCACCAGACTCTCGCCGAAGCCCCCACCGGTGTCCCGGCAGAAACCTGTCTGGATGCCTGCCGAGATGTCACCACGTGTCACATTCCGGCACAGCGCGTCGCGGCCGTGCCGACACGCCTCGCAGGGCGGGTCGATGCCCCGCGCCCGACAGCCCAGGGCCGGGTGCAGCACGACACGCTCACCAACGCTGAGGCCTTCGACCTCGCGCCCGACCTCGGTGATGGTTCCCACCAGTTCGTGCCCCATCACGAAGGGCATAGAGGTGACCGGCGCGAGATAGGGGCTGCCTCTCGCGCAAAGGGTAGCCAGGTCCGATCCGCAGACACCGGTCAGCCGCGGCGCAATGCGCACCCACTGCTCGGTCGGCAGCTTCGGCTCGGCGATGTCACGAAGCGCAAGCGGTGAGACGCCACTGGTGTAAAGGCGGCGGAAGCGCGGTCCCAGCAGATTCAACAGTACGTAGCGCGGAATGCTCTTGCGGTACTGGAGCGCCTTCATCGGGCGTTACCCTCATGCGGCGGTGCGAGGGTCCAGCGATGCGTCGGCCAGCCTCGTGCCTTGGCCGTGGCGGCCAGCGCTTTGTCGGGATTGACCGCGTGCGGATGGCCGACGGCCTCGAGCATCGGCAGGTCGGCGATGCTGTCCCCGTACGCGTGTGACTGCGACAGGTCAATCCTGTGCACGTCGGCGAACGCTCGAATCCGCCGAGCTTTTTCCTTCTCGCTGATCGGCGGGCCGTCCAATTCGCCCGTAAAGCGGCCGTTCGATGTGATCAGTGTCGGAGCCAAGACACTGCTTGCCGCGAGATCCTTCGCCAGCGGCTCGATGATGAAATCGATCGACCCGGTGACCAGGACGATCTCGTGACCCGCGTCGCGATGTTGGGCGACACAGGCGGCCGCCTGTTCGAATCGGCGCGGTTTGATGACGTCGTGATAGCAGTCCGGCACCTGTGCCTTGATCTCGGCGGCGGGCAGACCGGCGTAGCTGCGGTAGAACACGACGTTGAGCCGGCCCCGGTCGATCTTGTCGAGGAGTAGGTAATACCCACACTTGACGAGAAACGCCGTGTACCACAGCCTGCTCCAGACCGGCGACATCCGCCTGCGTCTGAAATAGATGTAATAGTGGACGATCGTCGTCTGGACGAGGGTCCCATCCACATCGAAGAAGGCGGCTGCCCCGCTGTTACCTGGTACGGCGCCCGGCATCACGCGGACGCCCCGTTCGCCAGCGCATCAACGGCCGCCTCGACCTTTTGGGCCAGCGCCCGCAGCGCCACGTGGCGGTCGGCGCTCTCGTCCAACTCCGACGGTTCGACCGGCTGACCGAAGGTAACGGTGATCTTCCCCGGCCTGACAAAACGCTGCCCCTTGCGGAACAGATCGTACGCCCGATCAATGTAGACGGGAATGATCGGGACCTCTTGTTCCACCGCAAGCACGGCCACACCGACCTTGAACGGCTGCAACTCGCCGGTCGTCGAGCGGGTTCCTTCGGGGAAAATCAGCAAACCATCCCCGCGGCTGAGCGCCTGACCGCAACGCCGCAGCCCTCGAACACCGTCGGCCTGCCGGTCGAAGGGGATCGTATCGAGCAGTTTCCCGAAAACGAGCCGCTTCAGCGCCGAACCAAAGAAGTAGTCCTCGGCCCCCACAATCCACACGCGGCGCTGACGGCCGACGGCGGTCAACACCGACGGCGAATCGAGGTGCGAGGAGTGATTCGGTGCCAGGATGAACGCGCCTGTCGCCGGAATGTTCTCGCGCCCGTTCACGCGGACCCGCACATAGGTATTCATAAACGCGACGATGCCGCCGCGCACCAGCCAACGCAACGGAACCAAGGGAGCGGGCAGTGAACCGTTGACGTATGAGGGCGCGTGTCGTTCTTCCCCGAGCCGCCTTGGCAGCGCACCAGGGCCGCGCAGGCCGTCTTTCGGCCGGCGATCGCCGATTATGGTCAGCAAATCCGAGACGCGCGCGATCTTCGCTGCGGTCTCGTTGTCGATCCGCATCCCAAATCGGACCTCAACCGCTCCGAGCACATCCATCTTGCCGATGCTGTCAATCCCTAAGTCGAGGAGCAGATGCATGTTACGATCGATTGCAAGCTCCGAGTGCTTGCATTGGTTCGAAAGAATCCGGCGGACGGCGGCAAACTTAGCCGTCTTATCCTCCGTAGCGCCGAGGGCACCGGCTCCACGCGCATCCGGCGATGCGGCGCCAGCCTCTGAAGCGTCCACGGTGGACACCGTCTTCTCGGTGAGCACCATGTCTCGAATCAAACCTCGTTTGGCCTTGAGTGTCGAGGTCTTCGGCAACTCGCGATCCCAGAAGTGCAGCGTCATAATCCGCTCGTGCGTCGGCAGGGACTCGCTGATCGAAGCAGCCGCCGAACGGACCTCCCGCTCGATCGAGGAACGATCCAGCTCCGGCGCCACCCCCTCATCGGCAACGACAACCGCATGGACCGTGTCACCAAGCCCGTCCTCCGAAGGCATGCCGAAAACGCAGAACTCCTTGGTGTAGGGAAGGTCCCTGTACCGCACCTCGACCTCGTCAGGATAGACGTTTTTGCCGGCGGCGGTGACGATCAGGTCTTTGGACCGGCCCGTCAGGCAGAGGTACCCGTCCGCGTCGCGCCGCCCCAGGTCGCCCGTTCGCAACCACCCATCGACAAGGATCTCGCCGGTCGCTTCGGGATTGTTGAGGTAGCCCGACATGACGCCGGGTCCTCTGACCCAAACCTCCCCGATCCGCTCGAGATTCTGGTTGCGAATTTCCAGTTCAATGCCTGGAAGTGCCGGTCCAACCGACCCCGGCTTCGCGCGACCCGGCGGATTGACCGTCAGCACGGGCGAGGTCTCGGTCAAGCCGTATCCTTCATACACCTCGAACCCCATGCGTCGAAAAGCTTCAAACAGCTCGGGGTCCAGGCGCGATCCGCCGGAGACGAACATGCGCAGCCCCCCGCCGAAACGCTTGTGGACCGTGCCAAAAAGGCGTCGCCCAAGGCGATGGCCCGTCAGGTCCGAAAGAAAACCGAGGAAGCGAAACGTAGCCCGCGCGAGCCGCCCGGACCCTGCGACCGTGGTCGCGATGGAGTCACTGAACATCCGCAGCAGCCTGGGAACCACCAGCATGATCGTCGTACCGGTGGCCTGCATGACCGACATGATCTCGGGGCCTTTGAGTTGCTCGACGTAGGTGATGGTGGCGCCCGAAACAAGCGGCACCCAAAACCCCCCGGTGAATTCAAATGCATGGTACATGGGCAGGACCGAAAGCAGTTGGTCCGCCGGGCTGACCGGGTGAACCTTCAGCAGGGCCGTAGCGTTCGCGATGAAGTTGCGATGCGTCAGCAGCACGGCCTTGGGTGACACCGTCGTTCCGGACGTAAACAGAATCGAAGCAACGGCCGTGTCATCTACCGGCACCGGATCGGGGGCCGTGTCGCGCGAGGCGGCGGGGCGGGGAATGAACGGCTCGCGCATGGTCACCATTTCGGCGTCGCCGTCCAGGCGGTGTTGGGCCAGGCCGGGGGACGTCGTCGGCGTGGCGCACATCAACCTGGCCTCTGCGAACCGCGCCGCGGACCACGCATCCGGCGGGGGGAGCTGCGGATCGAGCGGAATCGTGGTCAGACCGGCGCGCATGGCCGCCAGGTACGCCAAGCCCCATTCCGGCCCGCTCTCACCGCAAATCGCCACGCGGTCGCCGGGGTTTAGACCGTGCTCGCCGAATCGCCGCATGATCGCGCCGGTGGCGTGCATCGCTTCGTCATAGGTGTAGCGAAGCCATCGGCCCTCACGGCGAATCTGAAGCGCCGGTTTCCCGCCAAAACGCTCCGCCGCTCGCCGGAACACATCGAAGAGGTTGGCACCCTGAAGTGCCTCGGCGGCGGCACTCGGACCGGCCCGATCCCATTCGCCGGCCGCGAGAATGCGCGGTGACGGATCCCCGGCCGAACCCAACACGAACGATCGCAGCCCCGGCACATGCCGGTTGACAAGATAGTCGTCCCAATCGATCCGCCCCGTGTCGAAGGGGAAGGCGGCCCTGTCATCCGGGTGCAGCTTCTCAGCCACGCTACGCAGCGCATCGTCCGCGAAACGGCAATCGATGTGGGTGTACGGCGAGTAAATCTGCCCGAAGTAGATGACCTGCTCGATCTGCCGCGCGATCGCCGACAGCTTGCGGAAGCGCCGCCCACGGAGGCCGATCACATTGAACGCCTTCTGGAGAAACGCGACCCGGCGCTGCCTCGTTTGCCACCGGCTGAGGAAAGTCTCCTGATCCACGAGGTTTAAGCGGCCTGCGCGGACCGGCCGGCCGTCGTCGTCACTCATAGGCCGCTTGCGGAACGCTTTCTCTAATGACGTACTCATGTCACGAAGGCAGAGCGGATTGCGGTCGCTGGAAGAGCAGTGATAGACGGCCAGACCGTGGTGCCACCCCTCTCCGACGGGCAAGGCGGCGATCATCGCGTTTGCGACGAAATCCACGGGAATCAGATCGATCGCGATGTCCGTTACCGCCGGAAACTCGTTCAGTTTGCCCCGACCGAAGGCCACGATGATCGGATCCGCCATGCGCAGCCCGTCGATCCATCCCGGTGTGGGCTCATCGAAGCTGCCCTCGATGATGGCCGGCCGAAAGATCACCAGCGGAACATCCCCGCGATCACGGATCAGAATCTGCTCCCCGATCCATTTCGTGAACGTGTAGGTGTCGTTCCAACCGTAGGAGCGCGCCCGGTGCATCCCGGCCTCGATCAACTGCCGGCGACACACCTCCGTATCCGCGCCGAAGCGGTGTCGAAGCTCGGCGGCCTCAGCCCGCATCAAGTCGATCAACCCGTCAAGATCGAAACCGCCGCCGCCGGGTCGATGTGGCAGCGTTTCCCGAGCGCCTTCCGGTGCGCTGAAGTCCTCGATCACCGTGCCTCGGCGCGCCCCGCAGACATAGCACGTGGATACGTGCAAGAACGGGATATGGCCGCAATCGATAGCGAAGCGCAGCAGGCGCCGCGGACCCAGCGCATTGAGCTCCACCGCCAGGTCGATCCGTTCATCGAACGTCACGGTAGCGGCACTGTTGACGACGAGCGTTATTCGCTCAGTGAGCGCGTCATATATCTCCCGATCCAAGCCCAGACGCTCTTTAGTGAGATCCCCACCCACGACGTGAATCTTCTCGTCGCAGAGGCGTGCAAACCCCTCACCGAGCGAGGCCCGGAGACGGTCGAAGGCGCGCGAACCGAGCACCTCGCGCATGACGCGATGCCGCGCTGACGTACCATCAGATCGGACGCGAACCAGTAGATGTATTCCCCCGATCGTGTCGACCGCGCGCAGCAACTTCTCCACGAAGGCCTTCGCCAGAAACCCCGTTGAACCGGTCACCAGAATATGATGCCCGGCCAGGCGCTCACGGATGCGCTGCGGCGGTGACGTCGCGTTGCTGTTCACCTTGGGTCCCTTCCGGCGCGGTCAGGGGTTCGTCCTCGGCGGACGCGTCGTGCGACCGCCCCAACTGCCGCGCGATGGTCTGGCGCACCCGGTCGTGAAGCTCGATGGTTGACATGGCAGCCACCTCCCCGGCTGGGATGGGCTCCCCAAACGTCAACCGGACCGGACCGGGATAGGCGCGGAGCCAGCTCCGAGGGTTCACCACGTAGGAACCATCGATCGAAAACGGCACAGCGGGCAATCCCGCGCGCCGACATATCTTCATCGTACCCTTGCGAAATGGCAACAACCGACCGTCCGCGCTCCGTGTCCCCTCGGGAAAGACCGCCAACGAGATGGGCCGGCGCCGCAGCCGATCGAGCGCCCGATTCAGACTCTCGAGCGTCACCCGAGCGTGGGACCGATCGACCGGCACGTACCCGTAACGCCCAAGGATCCAGCCGAACACGGGACTGCGAAACAACGTGTTCTTGGCCATGAAACGAACGTCACCTTTCAATGCCAAGACGACGATCGGAATGTCCAGCGCACTTTGATGATTGCCCATGAAAAACTTTGGCTTACCGTCGCGAAGGTGCTCCTGCCCCTCCACGGTCAAACGCACCCCGCAAATCGCCAGCATCACGCGGGCCCACAGCGAAGACGACCACGCGATCAGCCGACGCGACGGGTACACAAACCCGGCAAGCAAAACGGGGATGCCGGGTACAATCAGCATCAGCCCCCAAACCGCTATCGCTAACCAGGCTCTGATCATCGCTTGCGAATCATCATTCCTTGTACGCCAAAAAACGTACTACTCCCGTAGCCCGGACGGGACGATGGTGGCCCGCCACTCCTGACGTGTCAAGGCGAAGAAAAGGTGTCAGGATGATTTTTGAAGGTCAGGAAAATCATCCTGACACCTTTTCTCTTCTCAGATCGGCGATCTCCTGCGGCGAAAAACCGGCTTCCTCGAAGACCTTGTCGGTGTCCTGTCCGTATGTGGGAGCATAGGGGAGATGCCGGCCCGAAGACACAAGATGCTCCCGCTCCACCGAAGGGGGAGGCAGGCGGACACGTTTCCCGGATGAAGTCCTTGTCTCAAGCAATGTATCCCGGATGGGTGGGAAGTCGATCACCTGCGGTACCGTATGGATCGGGGCGGCCACCAAGCCCTTTGCACCGAAGAGCTTCACCAGGTCTTCGGTTTCAAAGTCGCGTGTGGCACAGGCGATGTCCTTGTGGATGGAATCCCTATCCCGTTTGCGGCCCTCGTTCGTATCGCGCGCCGGCGACGCAATGTGGGTGAAGGCGTCGATGGATGTCAGGCGTTTCCACTGCACATCGTTCCCAATGGCCAAGTAGATATATCCGTTTGACGTAGGATATACGTTTACAGGCACGAACTCGCGGTGCTCGTTTCCGCTCCGTCTCACTTCGTGTGGTGTATACCCGAGATCAAGAAGTGGAATGGTGGTCACCAGCCAAGAAGCAGCGGCCTGGGCCATGGACACGTCGATCCGCGTGCCCTTACCCGTGTCAGCTTTCTCCGCCAGTGCGAGGCAAACATTGGCGAAGACCTCGTCTCCGGCTTTCAGGTCCACGAATGGTACACCGCACAACGTGGGCGGACCATCGGAATTGCCGGTGAGATCCATGTAGCCCATCATGGCCTGAATGGCCGGGTCGTAACCCGGCACGTCAGGATAGCCGGGTCCCATGGCGGAGAGCCCCACCCAGATCAGGCCCGGGTTCACAGCGCTCAGCGTCTCGTAGTCGATGCCCAACTCCTTGTATCGTTTGGGCATGGTGTTGCTGGCGAAAATGTGTACTGGGAGATCCGCGATCAAACGCTTCAGAATCTCCTGTCCCCTTTTGTCCTTCAGATTAAGGCTGATGGTCTCCTTCCCCACATTCGGGCCGATGAAGTAGCTGTGCAGATCGGGACGCTCTCCCTCTTTGCCCACATACCGGTTCGGGTCCCCGGGCAGCCGGTTGCCGGAAGGGGTGGCCTCAATGCGGATCACCCGCCATCCCAGGTGCACGAAACGCTGCGTGGCGTACGAAAGGGAAAGAGCTTGCTCCAGGGAAAGAACGGTCAACTTGTCCATAACCTGCACCCCTTTCCTTAAGCGAGCCGCGGGCTTCAGCCCGCGCGGCCTCTCTGCATACACATAATGCTGGGGCGAGAATCCTTTCTCGCCCCCTTCACCCGTTGGGAGGCAGGAAAGGATTCCCGCCGCAAGTGGGTGCGAGAAAGGATTCTCGCACCAGCTCTTCTCGCACCAGCCCGATCCCCAATCGTCAATCCCCAATCGTCAATCGTCAATCGTTACCCTCCACTCCCTTACGGTCGCGGTTCGGTAGTTACTCTTCGCGCGCCTCCTTCAACTTCATCAAAACTCTCTCCGGGGTAAGGGGAAGCTCGGTGATACGCACGCCGGTGGCGTTATAGACCGCGTTGGCGATGGCCGGAGCCACGGGAATCAGGGGAGATTCGCCGATGCCCTTGGCCCCGTACGGGCCGGCCGGGTCGCGGGTTTCTACGAAAGAGATATCCAATTCCGGGAGATCCTGTGTGGTCAAAAGTTTGTAGTCCGTAAAGGTCGGGTTGAGGATGCGGCCTCCTTCCACTTTCACCTCCTCGGTGAGGCAGTAGCCGATCCCCTGGGCGATCCCGCCCTCGACCTGCCCCTCGATACCCAGGCGGTTGATCACCCGACCCACATCGTGGGCCGCGCATATCTTGAGTACCTTGACGACGCCCGTGTCCAGATCCACCTCGACCTCGACCACGTGGGTCCCGAAAGCATAGCAGGCTGAAATGTTGCCCATCTGCTTCTCGTCGGGAGGTGTACTCGGGGGCTCGTAGAAATCCGTGGTCATGATAAGTTCGTTCTTAGTGCCGAAGTGAAGCCCACGGATGATCTTGCCTATGGACTCGAGAGGCTCCCCGCTCGAGCGCTCCACCACTTTCCCTTCTGAAAGGGCCAGCTCTTCCGGCTTGCGCTTCAGGCGCGCTGCTGCCGCGTCGAGGAGCTTTCGCCGCGCCTCCCGCGCCGCCCGCAGCGCCGAGTTGCCGGCGATGAAGGTGGTCCGGCTGGCGTGAACACCCACATCCCATGGAGTCAGGTCCGTGTCATTGTTGATCACGCGAATGTTCTTGATGGGAAGACCCAGCTCCTCAGCCACGATCTGGGCGATCGTGGTCTCCGAGCCCTGGCCGATCTCCGACGAGCCGGTAAGGACCGTGACGCCGCCGAAG
>JBARRC010000498.1:0-1722 GCA_049644045.1 Phycisphaerae bacterium | reverse complement strand
GCATCTTGCAGCGCGGCCAGCGTCTTCTGAACGCCAGGGTAGAGCTTCCCATCGGAGGAGATGGCGTTCAGCTCATAGCGCACGATGGCATCGATCACCACGTCTCGACTGGCCTTGAACCCCTGGCGGAGAAGCCACTCGACAAACGTTGGGAACGTCTCTCCTACCACCGCCATGATCTCATCGTCCGGCGGTGCGGGTACGGAGAATTCGGCGTAGACTCGCCGCATCGTCGGCAGGAATGACGATTCGGTGCAGTAGAGCGTGCCATCAAGATCGAAGATCAGCAGGGCTCGGTCGTTCATCCAGGGCACAATACCTCTAGGACTCCACATGCGCAACGCCCGGCAGGGCCGCTCTGTGGTTGATCGATCTCACCCGAGCAAAGGGCACGGGACGCCCTTGGCGAAACTACGGCTCGGAGCGGATGTGCTCGATCATCCGCGCCGTGACATGGGGGATGAGCATATGCTTGCCAGATCCGAAGAGATCGCGGCAGCTTGCGCCCGGAGCAGTGGCTAAGTCTAAGCTCCAGGCCTAGGCCTCTGCGTCAGGGTCCGAGGCTGACCCCTCCAGGAGCAACTGAAGCTCCTCGTAAAGCTCGGCCGGCCAGTCCAGCGAATCCCACGGGAGGCGATCCGGAAGCTCGCCAGGCGACTCGTCCGGAGCGCCGTTGAATGTGAAGGTCGCGCGTCCCTCGATCTGCATGGTCGTAGGGATTTCCGCGGGAACAAAGGCGCCGGATGCCGTCGTGACAACGCTCCCCGAAATCCAGTGCAGCGCCTCAGGGGTATCGACGACCAGGAAGAACGTCCCCGCACCCGCCCCCAGTGACAGCGTGTTGAGATCGACATCTTCCCCGATGATGTTCATCCCACCGCGAACGATAACGGGTTCACCGCTTTCCAGTGTTCCGTCTGTCTGGAAGAGGACCCAAAGCGTAGCCGCAAGGGTCACTGTGTCCGCAATACCGGACCCGTACGCTATTCCGGCAACAGAGAAGGTATAGTCCGAATCACCCAGCACAAGCGCCCCCTCGATGGATAAGGTCCCGTCGAAGTCGGTCTCGACCTCAGTCGTCGTGAACCAAAGAACGGTCTTGCCTAGAGACAGCCCCTCCGCGGTGAACGGCCCGCCGCCCCACGCCGTCACGACAACGGCGCCCAGGAGCGCACACAGAACCAGAGCCTTTCGCATGATCAACCCTCCCGAGGGTAGGTATCGGTCTTCAACCGTAGGGGCCATCATACCCGATGCCCATCGCCTCGACTGCAGAAGACCGGCGGATCAGAAACGTTCACCGCCGAGGGCGCCGAACCCGGAGGGTTCGCCGAACCCGGAGGGTTGGCAGAGCACGCGGAGAATGGACTGGGAACCTGCATGCTTCATCGCAGCGCTCTCTGCGCCTGCCTGTCCTTAGAACGCAGGCAGGCCCTCTGCGGCAAAATTGCCTGAGCTGCAGTTGTCGCATTGAGCAAGGGCCGCTAATCGTCTATCCTGGGGAGCACGAGGCGGACATAGTGAGCAGGGATCCCTTACACCGAGGAGGAGAACAGAATGAAAATCTGCATAACGGCAACCGGACAAGACCTCGATGCCACCGTCGATCAAACCTTTGGTCGAGCCAAGTTCTTCCTCTTCGTCGATTCGGAGATGCTGAGCACTGAGGCCGTGCAGAACAGCCCTGGAACGCATGGCGCCGGCATCCGCGCTGCTCAGATC
>JBARRC010000497.1:0-6627 GCA_049644045.1 Phycisphaerae bacterium | reverse complement strand
CCGCTCGTCCAGCAATGGCCATACGCCGAGCAGCTTCGCCTGAAGTTCCGAGAAAATCTCCATACCCCAAGATCATACGCGCTCCGGCTTATCTCTGCAACCCTTATTTGTTTACGCCACCTTAGCAAAAAGTCCATCCGAGGCCAAGGGAGCTTTTCGGTGAGGTCGACGTGGAGCCGCGAAGAGTCGAGAGACACCTACGGATTTGGTTTGATGACGCAGCAGATTGAGCACGTCCTCGTACCTCGAAACGGTCCTGGGTTTGAGGCGCTCGCGCTGTTCCGCCAGGAACTCTTCAAGGACCTGGTCGATGGTGGGATCGGCAGGTTGAGCCAGCTTTACGATTTTCGCGGCCATCACGAATCCTCGGTCTGGAGAATAATCACCCCTCTTGATCCCAGTCAACGTACTGCGGCGGACTTTTCCCGACGCGCTTAGTGACCTTCGGGTACTTCCCGCGCCCGGCCTTCTCGTCGATGTCCACCACATCGATCTGGTGCCACCAATCGTCGCCGAAGTCGAACCAGTAGCCGAAGGCGTCGCCCTTCTTCAGGCCGAGCGAGCCGATGGGTGTGCGCGCCACATCACCGGCGGCCATCGAAGTCCGCGCAGCGGAATCCTCGAATTCGCCTGAGAGCACGTACCTCCGCGCCTTCGGGTCCATCGGTCCCTTGCCGCCGACCTGGAACTCATACATGTGTTCGTCTTCGCGATCGAAGGCATCGAAGATCGCGTGATGCAGGTCTTCGAGCGTCTGGTTCCCTCGAATCTGGATGGTCCGGCAGATGACCTTGTTCTTCTTGACGAACTTCTCGGTCATCGGGCCGGTGAGGATGTAGACCTCCAGGGTGAAGAGCCGATCGTCCTGCTTCGTCAATCCCTGTGCCGGCTTCTTGCGTTTTGCCATATCGCAGTCCTATCGCCAGCCGCCTCAGTCGTCCGGACCGCGATGCGACGTCGCGTCCTCGTCCACCCAGTCTTCTTCGGTGTAGGACATGCCCTTGCGCCCTGGGACCTTGCGTGTTGGCCCCGCCCGGTAGATCGCGCAACTCTTCGGGCCGTAGCAGAACGTCTCGTACCGGTACCTCTTCTGAGACGGATTCCAGTTATCCACGATCATCTCCACTGGCGTCCGGCAACCCCACGTGCACGTCGCGCACTTCGCCTCGTAGGTTCTGGCGTCCAGGCGACGATGCCCACGCGCGCGGTACGTCGAAAGGTCCGGCGGTACGCCCAGGAAAGGCGACCCGGCGGGTGGCTCGCCCTCAGCTTCCTTTGTCACTTTGATACGACTGGTCTTGTAGAACGCGGCCACCTCCAGCCGCGGGTCGTCGACCGGAACGGATTGTCCGCTCAATTCCATGCCTGCACGGAACCGGTGCTTCTCGTGCGCGCCCTTGCCTACCGCAATCAGAAACTCACCCGTCTCTTCACCGCAATTACCATAGGCGCGAAGCACATACCCCTGGTAGCTGTGCTGCCGCTCATCGAATGATCGCAGCAGGCGAATGCGAGGTTGAACGCCGACGAGACGCCCGGTCCACGTAATCTTCTCTGCACTTGAAAACGGTCTCGCCATCACCGAATCCTCAGCCGGACAGCCTGCACAACCTTCGCGCGCCCAGGACGAAGAGAACAACGCCGTCACAGGAACGGCCCACAGCTTATCGCCGAATGGGACGATCGTCGATCGGTCTTGTCCGCTCCGTCTCGGCACGTGATGCCCTGTCATGAATGGCTGCCATGCGGCCCGAAATGCATGTGGGACCGCCTTTCCAGTCGGTCGAGAATAGGCGGGGCAGCCTTCAACAACCGTTGACGCGCAAAGACCATTTCCGACATATCGTTCAACCTTGCAGCGTGCCCTATACGCCGCTAAAGTCGTGCGCCGACTGGGTAAAGTTCCTTGAAGGAGTCAAATCATGAAACAGAACATACCGGGATCACCCCTGGTGCGTCTTGCGATACTTGCCTTGGCGCTCCCTCTCGTGACGGTGCTCGGGCAAGCCTGCACGTCAGGGAGGAACCTGCCGCCGGCCGAAGCTGACGCTGAGGTCGTCCGTTTCCTCTCCAACTACATGCCCGAGTTGGCGAAGAGACATGACTTCAACGGTGTTGTGCTCTTCGCGCGAGACGAGAAGGTCCTTTTCCATCAGGCCTACGGTCTGGCGAATCGATCGGACTCTGTTCGGAACGAGACCTCGACCCGCTTCAACATGGCTTCCGCCTCCAAGATGTTCACGGCTGTTGCCGTGGCGAAGTTGGCAGAGGAGGGGTGGTTGAGCTTCGACGACATGATCGGCAAGTACCTGGGCAGCGACTGGGTCTCGCCCGAGGTCGGTCGCAAGGTGCTCATCCGGCATCTCCTTGCTCATACATCGGGGCTCGGGATGTACTGGGATGAGTGGGACCAGTATGCGGATCAAATCCGCACAATCGAGGACTACCGGCTCGTCGTGTCGGACGACCTCGCCTTCGAGCCGGGGACCCGATCCGAATACAGCAATACGGGCTATATCCTCCTGGGTGCCATCATCGAGAAGGTCTCGGGCGAGACCTACTACGATTTTGTGCGCCGGACGATCTTCGAACCCTGCGGAATGACGAGCACAGGATTCTACATAAACAACGAGGTCCAGGAGGGTCTCGCGGTCGGGTACTTCAAGGACAAGGATGATCGCGGGAAACTGAAGGACAACCTATCGCTGCACGGAGTCATCGGCGCCTCGGCGGGCGGCGGCTGGAGCACGGCCTCCGACCTTCACCGATTCCTCCTCGCGATGCGCGAGGACCGGATCCTCAGCACGCGCACACGGGAGGTGCTTTGGTCGCCCAAACCCAAGTCCCCCAAGTACGGGTACGGATTCCAGATCGGCAAGAGTTGGGTTGGACACTCCGGCGGCTTCCCCGGAATCGAAGCCTTTGTCTACTACTTCCCGGCCTCGGGGCACAGCTGGATCGTCATGTCCAATTTCTTCGACTCGGCCCTCCCGCTCGTCAAGAAGATGCGCAAACGCTTCGAGATGCTCCGCCCGGAGCATGAGGAGGCTGCCGCAGGATGACTGTCAGAGGCGCCGAATATCAGCGATGTTGATGAACGGGCGCGAGCTGCACTTCGTCGATCATGATCGGCCCGGACGTCGCCCGCAGGAAGGCATCGGCATCCCGGGTGATGGCTGACAGGATCGCTGCATCATCCAGCGTAAAGTAAGTCGCCTTGTGCTTGTGCTCGGCCAGCCAGCGGGCAAGCGTGCTCTTTCCACTCTGCCGCGGGCCGTGCAAAAGGACCACGGGCGTGTCCTGCAACGCGGCCAACAAGGCTTCGGTTATATTCCGCTTGATCATCATCCCCGGCACCGTATATCGCCCGCTGCAAATCTAACACATGATGTCATTTTATCAAACAGCCCTAGGCTGTCCAGGTTTCGGCAGGCTGCCGCATGGGCAGCCATCGCCAGCCGCTGAGATCAAGCTGCCCCCCTGCGAGGCACCAAGGGGCTGTCTCGGCGGCAAAAAGAAACTAGTTATCGGAATACGGGCCGGATGTTCAGCGCCAGTGCACACGCGGGAGCTGCGCCAGGACCTCGGCACACCGGTTCACATGTATCGGCTCGTCGCCAGCACATGGTACGCGAGTGGAGCTTCAGGTCCTGTCACGAGATCGCGAAACAGGCCCCGTGGGCGGCCGCGCGAATCCGAAGCGGGACTTTCAAGAGCAGGCAGATTGCCCTCCGGTGGACGCTTCATGATGTATCTGTACATTGCCGGGGCTATTACTCTCACGTGTTGGGAGAGCCGCGAAGGCGGGGGCTGGAGAAAGAGACCCCATGTTCACGCGGGGCGATCAAGTCGTCGAACGGGGGGCATGAGCTACGTGGGCACCATCGTCGTGGGGCGTGAATGGCATGGGGGAGGCGCGGGATGTCTCCATGCCGCCAGCCCCGCTCTGTGTTCTTGAGGGGTGCTGGGCGTCCCGTCGGCGGCGTGAGTCTGTATCCGTCGTCAGGCGAATCGGCTCCGCGTGAATCGAGTCAGGGGCCAAGGCGCCGGCTCTTGCCTGCAGCAACCTCTCTGGCGGTTCCACCATTGATTCTGCCAGCGAAGCTCTGCGCCAGCAAGCGCTGCGGACGTTCACATCTACGCACCGTCGAGTGTCAACCGGTCACCTCACCCCTCCCCCACGCTTCGGGGCGCTCTTCCGGAGGCGATCTCCTTCAGCAGGCGTCGATTCTCGGTGCTCACAGACTTCCGGACGGTTACCGCACACGCTCGGTTTCTCTTACCCGACACGTTACTGTCCCCTTGACCGGTTGGGGTTGACCGAAGAGACTGGAGCCTGTGCATCCCCACTTTTCGAGGCTGCCGCCGGATAAGGATGCGGAATGGTGCCCACGGAACCCGAATACTACCTCGATCACGCCACCACCTCTTGGCCCAAAGCCCCCGGCGTGGCCGATGCAATGGCCCGAGCTGTGACGGAGCTATGTGGCACCCCTGGTCACTCACATCATCTGCACGCGCGCGAGGGGGCGGCGTTGTGCTCGCGCGTGCGTAAGCAGGTCGCCGCACTCTTCAAACTCCCCGATCCCGGCTGCGTTGTGTTTACATCAGGTGCGACAGAGGCACTTAACCTGGCGATAAAGGGCACGATGACGCCTGGTGGCCACGCGGTAACCACGTGTTTTGAGCACAATTCGGTGCTGCGACCGCTCGCACGCATGCAAGCACTTGGATGCAGGGTCACCATCGTTCCCGCATCCATCCCAGACGAACGGCTGGTGCGTGGCGTAGTCCGTGAGTTTCGACCTGACACGCGCCTCCTCGTCATAAGTCAGGGTTCAAACGTCTGTGGCGCTCTGTTGCCATGGGAGGACGTTGCGCTGGCAGCACGGGAGCGGGGAATTCCAGTTTTACTTGATGCGGCGTAGACAGCTGGCTTGCCCACCCTGAACCTTCAATCGGCTCCGGCAGACTTCGTGGCGATCGCCGGGCACAAAGCGCTGCTAGGTCCGCCAGGGATTGGGTGCCTGCTAGTCAACAACCCAGAACTCGACTTGGTCCCTTTGCTCGACGGCGGCACCGGGCATGCTTCGGAGGACCTTCTGCCGCCGGTCGTCTTGCCGACGTCTTTTGAGGCTGGCACGCCCAATTTGCCTGGGATAGCTGGACTGGGTGCTGCACTGGAATTCGCGGCCACTGACGACTATACGCGAGAGGCGGTAACCGCCGCCAGTTTGTATGCAGAGTGCTTGCGCCAAATCTCGGAGATGCCCAGCGTCCACGTCTATGGGTGTTGGAGTGGCGTCGCGTCCATGCCCATCATCGCGCTGCGCGTCGAAGGTCTTGCGCCGCACGAGTTGGCTGCACAATTGGATCGCGAATACGGCATCCAGGCGCGAGCTGGGCTTCACTGTGCGCCACGCGCACATGAGGCATTTGGAACATACCCGGAGGGAACGGTGCGCATAGCGTTCGGTTACGGAAACACAGAGGAGACGCTCGAACGGCTCTGCACTGCGCTGGCGTGCAGACGCCATTGACGGAGTTGAGTATGACAGCCAGCCCGGCCAAGTTGGAACAGCTTTCGGAGAAGTGCCTGTTTTGCGACCCCGAGGCGCATGGCCAAGGACATCAGGTCCTGCTGCGTTCCGATCATTTCTATCTTTTTGCCGCGATTGGCGCTATTGTGGATGGGTACATCATTATCGCGCCCTACCGCTGTGACGACCCAGACTGTCGTGCACAATCACTCTCTCAACTGCCGCCGGAACTGATCGACGAGCTGAGCTTCCTTCGTGGACTGGTCTCAGACTTCTACCGCACCCACTACGGTGGGCAGCCCGGTATGTCCTTCGAGCATGGCCGAGCCGGTGGCTGTCTGCTGCGTAAGAACGGTACTAAACACTGTTACCACGCTCATTTGTGCTGCTATCCGGTTAGTCACCCACTGTGGGAGGACATTACCGACCAACACGTGATCACCCTTGACGGACTGCACGCTCTGCGACAAAAGGTTGGCAGTGCCCCGTATCTCTACATTGAAGCGTGCGACGTCGATGACAGTCGCGGAGTAGAGTAGATCAGGCCGAACGAGAGAAGTGGAATGCCCGTGCGATAATGCTGCCAGGCGACGTGAGGCTCCAAGGCCAGTATCTGAGACGACTACTCGCGGACCGTGTGCAAAAGCCTGACTCGTGGGATTGGATGAGCTATCCGAATGAGCAATCCACGTCCGATCTAATCGGGCGATTCCAGGGCTGGTTCAGGGAAACCAGTCAGAAGTACGCCGGTACGATCGGCAGCGATGGTAGTGCCCATCTTGAGTTCTTCCGCTCCGTGACGCGCTGCAACGAGGTCGGAAGCGACTACGTTGCGCAGCAGTTCTACAAGGTCTGGGCGGGGCGAGAACAGTACGACGCCGTTGGCCGTTTTCTTCACCACCTTCCGGTCCGCGACACAGGACGCCCCACGGTGCTTGACGTCGGCTGCGGACCGGGAACTTAGGGCGTGCTCAACAATAACCTGAACGATTTCCTGTTGAACTCTCTGCCGGGACGTCGATGATGTTTTTGGATGCAAGATGCACAAACCATCAAGCGCATTCGACGAAAGTATCGCGCCCTCCGC
>JBARRC010000496.1:0-5164 GCA_049644045.1 Phycisphaerae bacterium | reverse complement strand
CATTGAAGTCTCCCGCGGCCATGTCCGAAACAACACTTGCCGCAAGATGCAAATGCCGTTCCCGCCACGTCTGCGGCTGATGAAATAAGGTCTGCAACCGGCGTTACTTCTTGGCAGACCGTAACTTATGGATTACAGCGTATCCAGTCGCGACCCGGCCCGCGGTCGCCGACCACCTTTCCGTGTGGGGTTTGGTGCCCGCCCGGGTGATTCAGGTGGGCGTACGCCACCACCCGACATCGTGCACCTGATATTGGCGACTCCCTTCACCGCCCCTTATTAACAGCCCGTCGAACAACGGAATACACCTGTGGGACCGACTTTCCGTTTGTGGGACCGACGGAATCCGCATGTGGGACCGACTTTCCAGTCGGTCAATAGACAGGCTGGAAAGCCTGTCCCACAAACCAGTCGGTCAATAGACAGGCTGGAAAGCCTGTCCTACATACTCTTTCAACCGGCTCCCCGTGGGAGACGCAGTACCCGTCATTAACTCGGCGGCGGATCAAACTGCCCGACCATCGAAAGCTCGATCTCCACACCCTTGAGCTTGAAGTGCGGGATCATCTGGATTTCGGACTTAAACATACCCGGCTTGCCCGGCACGGGCTCGGCCGTCACTTGAATCTCTTTGAGCGGATACTTGGCCGCCAGCCTATCGTCCAGGGTTCCCTGACGAGAGTATTGCTTGAGCCACTTATTGATCTCGCCGACCATCTTCTCGGCGTCCATCACGCGCCCCATGTTCTCCCGCCAGATCACCTTGAGGTAGTGAGCAATCCGACAAGAGATCATCAGGTAAGGCAGCGACATTCCGAGCCTGGCCCGCGTCTCGTCCTCCTTGCCCTCGGCGGTGTCCGGAAACTTGCCGACCTTCTTTGTCGACGGTGCATCAAAGAACGCCGCGTTGTCCGAGCCTTTCCGCATCACCAGCGGAATGAATCCGAAGTTGCACAAATCGACGTCCATGTCCTCGGAGATCAGCGTCTCCGTCGGAATCTTCGTCTGATACTGGCCCATGGACTCGTACTGGTGCAGCGGAAGGTCCGGTACCGTGCCGCCGCTTTGGGGGCCGACAATGGCGTTGTACCATCCGAAGTTGGCGAAGCTCTCGGTCATCCGGCCGGCCATCGCGAACGCCGCGTTGCCCCAGAGGTATCGATCGTGGGTTTCGGTTCGCACGTCCTCTTCGAAGGTGAAGTCTTTGACATCCTGGTCTTCAACGGTGTAGGGCTTGCGCAGCAGGAAGCGCGGCATGCAAAGCCCGATGTAACGGGAATCGTCGGAATCACGGAAGGAGTTCCACTTGGTGTACTGGGGTTGGTCGAAGATTTCATACATCTCGGCCATCTTCGGCAGACCGGTGAAATCCCCCTCTTTCTTTCCGAACATCGTCGAGGAGGTGCCGCCGAGGAACGGGCACTTTGCAACCGCACCGACCCGCGAAATCTCGCTTAGTAATTCAACGTCGGGCGTACCCTGATTGAACGTGTAATTCGACACCATCAGCCCGTGGGGGTTGCCGCCGAAGGTGTTGTACTGATCGCGGTAGACCGCTTTGAACAGGCCGGACTTCTGCCAGTCAGGGCTGTCCTGGAAGTCTTCGAGTAAATCCTGCTTAGAGGTGTTGAGCACCTCGATCCGGATGTTCTGGCGGAACTCCGTGTTGTCCACCAGATACGTCAGGCTACGCCAGGCCGATTCCAACTCCTGGAACTGCTTGTCGTGGAGGACTTCGTTGACCTGCGCGCTGATCTGCTGGTCAATCTCGGCGACAAAGTCGTCGAGAACCTGTTTGTTGATCGTGATTTTTTCGAGGTCGAGCCCCGCGGCTTTCTGAACGATACCGGCGATCCCCTTGCGATACAGATCGCGGTATTCGCTGTCCAGGTCCCAGCTATCGATCAGGTTGTCGACGGCGGAGGTATCTGCCGCCCCGGCAGCGGCCTGAGCCTCTTGTTGGGGTTGTTCTGCCATGCCTTGTTTCTCCGTTAAGTGTCGGGAATTGCGCCGATCGGCGATTCCCCGCCAATGTGCCAATCGCCTCGTTACTGCGCTGGTGCCTCCGGCTCAGCGGGCGGTGTCTCACCGGATGGTTCCGCCCCCGGTGTTTCACCCGCATCAGCCGCTGGTGCCGCCTCCCCGGCCGCCGGCGCCTCCGCCGAGGAAATCATCGCCACAATCTGGTCACGAACAGCCGGGTCCTTGATTGCGTCGAGCAGTTCCTTTTGAGCCGCTTTATCTCCCATCTTCGGGCGAAGGGCTTTCATCGCATCACGAAGCTCGAGCAGGTTCTTGAGCTGAGGAACCTGACGCGCGATCGACTCCGGGCGGAAGTCCTTCAACGTGCCGAACTTCAGCGACATCGGCATCTCGCCCGAGCCGCTGATCCGATCGGCCACGTTGAGGTCCAACGACAGATTGAAACTCTGCATGACCGCGTCGAAGTTCGATTTGTTGATGTCCACCGGTGCCCGGTCATAGATGGCGCGTTTGTCGTCTTTGAGCGTATAGTCGCCCATCACCAGCACTCGAAACGGCAACTCCGGTTCAGCCCCGCCACGAAGGCGGTCGGAGATTTGGATGTTGACCCGCGACTCGCGAGCCTTGGAAGCTTTCTTGGCCATGATTGGCTCCTTTTACGTTCCCTACCCGAATGCTCACTTGCCCGAAGGCTCGGCGGCCAGCGCGGCGAGTGGGTCCAACTGACACAACCACGCGAACGAATCGCGGACACCTTGCAGCGCCTCCTGCGCAGGCGCCTTTTCCGACGTCGTCAACGACTTCCGACAGCGATAGAGCGTCTGCGCGACGTCCACCGCCAGCGTCGGCTCCCACTCGTCGATATGGTACCGGCGAATCTCTTCGTGGCACTCTTCCAGCAACGGCGCCGCCAACTGCAACCGCTGCGCTTCGTAACATAACTGGGCCGTGCGCAGCCGCCACAGGAAGCGGTCGCGCCGCTGCGTGCATGTCGAAAGGCCTTCGTGAAGCTTCGTCAGCGCCTCCTTGAGTTTACCCGAGCCTGCCAGCTTCCTTGCCTTCTCCGACGCTTCGGTCAGCGCCCCGTCTCCCGCGCCGGCGGCACCGCCGGCGCTTCTGGCCGGTGCCACCTCCGACTCGAGCCACATCTTGGTCTCACCGCTACAGAGTGGTGTACCGTTGCGGAATCTCAGCTCGAACAGACCGTCACCCAGCCGGTTGACCAGGCCCGCCGTCTGGGCCGTCACCGCCGCCCGCGCCTTGTCGTACGTCGGGCCAAGACCGGTCATGGCCGCACACACATAACGCTGGAGATCGAGCCAGAGGGGATCGTTGGAGCGAAACGCCGACTCTGCATTCTTGAGCAGGTGCTCCCAAACGCTGTTGCTGAGCTGGTGAGCCAGCGCGTCAACGAGCGAAGCTTCCGGCGGTTCAATCTCATACTTGCCCGCATCCGACTCCGGAAGCGACACTTTCGACCACTTCAGAACCCTGGTGACAGCATAGGGGATTGGATCCATCACATCGGCTTTGCGAAGGAAAGTGCTGGCCGCCAGGATCGCGTTCAGCGCACCACTGGCGTCCGCAACCTCCCCCGCGGCGAACGTCGCACCACCAGCGGCGGGCGCGGTTGTCGGCGCTCCGCTTTCGGCTGGCGCCGGCGAGGCAGCGGGTTTCGGACGCTTCCCCGCGTGCTCCTTCAGGCCCCGGACGAACTTCCCGAAATCCGGAGGCTCATCGGGCATCTTCTCCGTGAATGCACTCTTGAGTTCCTCGACGCGGACCACACAGGCATCCAGCGCATCGAAATCGTCGGGTTTCGGCTGGTTGTCCTGGAACCAACGCTGCTCGGTGAAGCGATTGGCCAACGCCTCGATTCGCGCCTTTCGGCGGCGCGGACGTGGGGGGAAGCATCCGTCCCAGAAGTTTTTGACGAGCTCGGTCAGCAGGGCCAGCGTCGCGGAAAGACCGGCGTAGGAATAACGCTTGAACAGGGCATGCCCCAGCGAGGCGGCCATCTCCACGTCCTTGGATTTGGACCGGAGGATGTTCGTCCCGCTTTGCTCGATGACATACCAGTCGGGCTCGTCCGCCTCGATCCGGCCGACTTTGGACATCTCGGCACCGACCGCGAGGTACTCCTCGTCATCGGCGGCATCGATCCCACACGGCTCAGCACCCGGAATCGGATTCTTGCCCAGATCGATGATCCCAGATTCGTCAAATGACGGCATTGGCCTTACCTAAAGTCACAGAGCATTCAGAATACGCACGATTACCAAGAAGTCAAGTCAAGGTGACTGCGCTCCCCACGAAATCAATCCAGCTACCGGTGGATGCCGCCTCGACCGAAGGCGGCTCAAAGGCGGCCTCCGCCATCCCGGATGCTTCTTCAAGCTGCGACAGATCGTCGAGATAGCCCAGCGTGTTGGCAAACGGCGTTAGCAGCAAGAAGTCATCGGCGACCACCTCGCGCGCGATCACTGTCAAATGTCCAGGTTCGTCGCCCGGTTCGCCGGACACGACCATTGACAGCCAACGACGCTTCAAATCCATACGTGATTCGAGCCATCGAAACCAGCCGGCAATCTGCGCATCGAGCGGCAAGCGCATGGCCAATGGGAAGCGCAGCGTCGGCTCGAAAGTTTTCGATTCGTGCTTGGCCAGGTTGTCGCCCCAGGCCGACGCCAGACGGAGCCATATTCCCGTCTCCTTGACCTTCATCCCGCTCTTGGCACCCTCGAACCAGTCAGCCAGCGCCACCGTCTTGGCGGCTTCCATCCACGATGTGTCAGAGGTTTCCTCAACGATGTCGGTCAAATCCACCTCGCGATTGCCGAAGACCGACTCGAAGCGACCGGGCGAGTTCAAGAAGCGTGGCACCTCTCGCCTCAAGGCCGACAGGTCGCGGATCGCACGTGACGCATCGACCAGGTGATCGCTCGTGGGTCCGGGCCATTGCGGAGTCGGGACGGCGGCGTAGAAGCAGATCGGAAACGGCCGACCCCGCATGTCCCCGCCAAAGTCGAGGATCGAAGTAAACACCGTCATGCCCGACTTCGGAAGCCGGATCGCGCAGCCGGAAATCGGGAGTCTGGCCGTTGCCTGCCCGGCGCCGGCAAGGCGACCCCGGTAGAGCTCGAACCCCTTGAGCATCCAATCATTGAACTCGACCGCCCAG
>JBARRC010000495.1:0-2335 GCA_049644045.1 Phycisphaerae bacterium | reverse complement strand
GCTGAGCATCTGATCGATCGTAAGCGTCTCGCCCTGCGGTTCCCATGAGGTATAGGGGCTGTCGCACCAGGTGCATCGAAGGTTGCATCCCGCCGTGCGAATGAACACGCTCGGTACCCCCGCCAGTTTGCCCTCCCCTTGGATGCCGTAGAAAAATTCGCTGATCTTCATGTGGATGAAGACAGAATAGCAGATTGTGAGAAAAAGTGGAGACATCGAAAGGTCAAACTTCGGGTGTGGCCATTCTCTGTGGCACATGCGAATAATTAGTGTCGCAGTGTAGCGGCCGGCGTCCCCGCCGGCCGTCGTACGCAATAGCACTTGCCCGGGAAAACGGCCTGCGAGGACGCAGGCCGCTACGATCTCAACAAAATATGGCCACACCCGCAAACTTCAGACGTTTCTGGTGTTTTGATGCTAGTGCTCTGTCAGGGGTCTTTTGATGGGTGGGTTGCTGAGGTTGTCGGGTGGCATGGGCAAACTTGTTTGCCCGTGCGGCACACCCACAAGACACGGGTAAGCTGACGCTTACCCATGCCACCCGACTGTGCCCATCAATTCAACGCTGACAGAGCACTAGCTCGTTTGATTCGGGTGGTGTGTGCTTCCCCTTCACGCCTGAATCCTGGATCATGGCGAACATGACTGAGGATGCCGCGGTTCCAGGTGGCGTACAGCCGTCCCAACGGAGGATTTACGCCGGCGCATTGATCTTGATCGTGCTGCTGAGCGCATACCTTCGCTTTGAAGAGCTGGGTGTTCGGTCGCTGTGGCATGACGAGCTTTGCACGTGGCGTGTGTCGCGTATGGACGTGGGAGAGAGCCTGCGTTGGGGACCCGAGCTCACCAAGCCGCCGCTCTACCAGTTCGCTTTGCGCGTTCTGACGCGCGACCCACGACCTTCGGAAGCCCGGCTCCGGCTTCCGGCCGCTATTTGCGGGGTCTTGACCGTCCTGGTCGGATGGTGGCTCGGGAGGCTGGGCGGCGGATGGCCCGTAGGCCTGGGTGTGGCCGGCTTGTTGGCGTGCAATGGCCTGCAAGTCTATTACAGTCAGGAGGCTCGCCCTTACGCCATGCTGGTCCTGGGGTGCGCGCTGTCCACCGTGCTCTGGTATCGGCTGGTGCTTGCACCGGGCCGCTTGTACTTCTACGCCTACATCGTTGCGGCCGTTCTGACCTTGCACGCGCATTATCTCGCGGTCCTGACTGTCGTCGGTCATTTCGTCTGGTGGCTGATCATGCTGTCGCGCCGCCCCATGGATCGGCGGACGTTTCGCCCGCTCGCAGCGCTGGTCGTGACGGGGATTCTCTGCATCGGCATTGTCGCGCGGTATTTCTGCTTTCGTTCGTCGGCGTTCCAGGGGCTCAACTGGATCGAGCCGCCGACGTGGCACAACACGCTGGACGTGTTGGAGAAACTGACCTTCGGGCGTCACTGGATTCTTGCGTTGCTCATACCCGCGTTCGCGCTTTGGATCGCGGGTGCCTGTGGTCTGTCGCTGAAGCGGTTATGGCGGCCCGGCGGGCCGCTCTTCGCGGGTGCCGAAGACCTTTGCGGCTTACTGCTGTTGTGTTTCCTCGGTGGGTGGTTCGGGTTGCTGGTGACTTCGTGGTTGGCGCACCCGGCGATGGTGGCGCGTTACGCGTTGCCGGCCGCGGTGCCGGCCCTGCTGTTTCCACTCATCGTTGCATTTCGACTGGATCGACGCGCTCCGGTGATCCTCATGCTGGTGTTTGTAATCGGCACTGCTCCCGCCTGGGTTAACCGCGAGTTCGGGCCGGGCCTTCGTGAGCTGGCGATGTACTTGGAGGAGTACGTCGATCCGGAGAGGGAGGCTGTCGTGGTCATAATGGATGCCACGATCCAGCCCGGCTGGGAGGACTCGGGGCGGCTCGGGTTTCAGTATTACCCGATGGAGAACGTGCCGATCGAAGAGCTGCTTCTCAATCCAGACGGCCTGACCGCGAGGAACTCGATCCTCGAGGATCCACGGGGGCTGTACCTGGTGATGCTCTGGGCCGATCCCTTTCCCGTTCTGGAAGCGGCCGGGCGACAGGCCCTCCCGATCGTCCACGAAGGACGATCGTATTCCCAACTGCTGTTCACGCCGTATCGTTTGGTCCGAGTGGCCCCCATCCCGTTTAACGAAGGAAAAAGGGAACGCAGCTCGTTTTTTGGGTCGAGATGAAAAGGTGTCGGGAATAATTGGACGTAGCCGGGTGCGGCCATTCTCTGTGGCACATGCGAATAATTCGTGTCGCTCTGTAGCGGCCGGCGTCCCCGCCGGCCGTCGTACGCAATAGCACTTGTCCGGGAAAACGGCCTGCGAGGACG
>JBARRC010000494.1:0-4708 GCA_049644045.1 Phycisphaerae bacterium | reverse complement strand
GGCGATGGCCGGGAGGGGGTTCCTCCGGGTATCTGCGGGAGCGAGCCGGTTTTAACCGGAATCACGCCGGTTGTCTCCGCGCAGAGGTCATTGCACCGACGCGGGATTGGAGGATTGATGAGTAGTTGCAGCCACAAATGGTCAATGGTCAACATCCAAAACGGGTACCTCGTCGTCGAGGGGTGTCACCGGTGCAAGGCGCGCAGCTCGTTCTTTTCCACGGAGGCAGTGCCGCCCATCGACGATTACCAGGATGGTGATCATTTCTGGACATATCTCGGCAGCGCTCAAGCAGTCAAGTTTGACCTGGCTTGTGGCGATTGCGGCGAAGTGGTCGACCTTCAGGATATGATGGGGCTGATGCTTTCGACCTGCAGGGACCCGGAGTGCGAAGTGGCCCGCATCACCGCTGAGGGAGGGAAGGGTACCTGGGTTTACGTGGCCCTTTGCGCCGACAGCACGCATGCATCCGGGAAATGCGTGAGCGACGCGGGTGTAAAGGCCCTCACCGAGTACTTCAACGGGAACATCAAGGATCCGGACAAAAGAATCATCGTCGTCCCATGCATCAAGTGTAAGAGCATCGACACGTGCGAGGGGATCGTCATCGCCGACACCGGCCTTACCGACATATACTAAGCTTGCGCATACGGTCTCACGGGATTATGCGAACACCACGGGATTAAGGAATAGAAGGGAAAACAGATGAAAGTATCCGAACTCGTAGAGAAAACGGGCTTACGCTCCCTCAACGAATACAAGGACCAGGAAATAGAGGGAGTCTACATCTCCGATATGGTCTCGGACATCATCACCGGGGCAAAGGCGAACGGCATCCTGGTGACACTCCAAACGCACAAAAGCCTCATTGCAGCCGCAAATCTCGTCGATGTCGCTGCGGTCGTCTTCGTCCGGGGGAAGAAACCGGCCACGGACGTCGTCGAGCTTGCCGGCAAAGCCGGTATCGGACTTTTCGTCACCGATATGGATACGTGGTCTTTCGCGACGAAGCTCAACGAGTTAGGTATCAAATAGCAGCCGTGCGCCCGCGCGGTCACCATGGTTGCCGTTGACGCCGACCTTTTTCGACTGAACGCGGAGTCGAACACTCTTGCATCAAAAAGGGGTTCAAGCCTATGGCGAAGGATGTAATCGAAGAGCTGATGCAGGAATTCAAGGGTGAACCGGCGGACCTGATCCCCGTGCTGCAGAGGACTCAGAAAGCGGAAGGATACCTTTCTACGGAGGCATTGCGGCGAGTATCGCGTTGGCTTAAGGTCTCGGAGAACGAGGTTTACGGGGTTACGACGTTCTACGCACAATTTCGCTTCAGCCCGCCCGGCAAACACCACATCAAAGCCTGTCTCGGCACCGCCTGCCACGTCCAAGGTGGTGAGCAGATGCTCGACGTTCTCGAACGGCGCCTCGAGGTGAGGCCTGGTGAGACTACCGCAGACGGAGAGTACGACCTGGAACGGGTGGCCTGCCTGGGATGCTGCGCGCTTGCGCCGGTGGTCACTATCGATGATAAGACCTACAGCCAGATGTCGGTCCTGAAACTTCAAAGGTTATTGGATGAGCGCGAAAACGATAAGCGAACGCCGTAAAGCTGCCGAGAGGAACTGGGAAAAGCTTCAAAACAACACGCGCCAGGTTATCTACGTCGGCGCAGGCTCATGCGGACGGGCGGCTGGAGCGAGCGAGGTCATTGAAGCGATTAAGGGGCATCTCAAAGAGAAAAAGGTCGATGCGAAGGTGATCGAGGTTGGCTGCATCGGTCCGTGCTACCTCGAGCCCCTCGTCGACATCCAGATGCCCGGCAAGCCGCGTATAAGCTACTCGAACGTCGCCCCGAAGCAGGCGGTGAAGATCCTCGATTCGTTCCTCGAAAACAACGGGATACCCAGGCTCCATCTCGCCGGGCACTTCGGCGAAGAGGAGCTTGACGGCATACCTAGGTTCTTCGACCAGCCGATGCTCGCGCCTCAGGTCCGCATCGTGCTCAGAAACTGCGGCATCATCGACCCGGAGGATATCGACCACTACCTCGCGCGGGACGGCTACAAGGCCATCGAGAAATGCCTTTCAATGGAGTGGAAGGAAATCGTCGAGATCGTGAAGAACGCCGGGCTCCGGGGCCGAGGCGGTGCGGGGTTCCCGACATGGCGCAAGTGGCTCTTCTGCCGCGAGACCGAAAGCGACCGGCGCTACCTGATCTGCAATGCCGACGAAGGCGACCCCGGTGCCTTTATGAACCGCTCCTTGATCGAGGGAGACCCCCATGCCCTCCTCGAGGGGATGCTGATCGCGGCATACGCCATCGGCGCGAGCAAGGGATTCATTTATATCCGTGCGGAGTATCCTCTGGCGATTGAGCGGCTGAAAAACGCCCTGGCGCGGATGCGGAAGCTCGGGCTACTCGGTGACAACATCCTCGGGAGCGATTTCAGCTTCGACATCAAGATTAAGGAAGGGGCTGGGGCGTTCGTGTGCGGCGAGGAAACGGCCCTCATCGCCTCTATCCAAGGCAAGAGGGGGATGCCGTGCCCCCGACCGCCATTCCCTGCCGTCTCGGGGCTGTGGGGCAAACCGACGATCATCAACAACGTCGAGACGCTCGGGACTATTCCCAACATCCTGCGCAACGGTGCCGAATGGTACAATCAGTTCGGGACGGAGACATCGAAGGGAACCAAAACGTTCAGCCTCGTCGGAAAGGTCAGACGCACGGGGCTTATCGAAGTCCCGCTGGGGATGACCCTCCGTGAGGTCATATATGATATCGGCGGCGGGCTGGTCAAGGATTTCAAGGCCGTCCAGACGGGCGGCCCTTCGGGCGGGTGCTTGGGTGAAGAGTTCCTGGATACGCCAATCGACTACGAGAACCTGGCTGCGGCCGGTTCGATTATGGGTTCCGGCGGGCTTATCGTCGTCGACAAAGACACTTGCATCGTTGATACGGCGAAGTACTTCCTGAGCTTCACCCAGCAGGAATCGTGCGGCAAATGCGTGCCGTGCCGCGTGGGGACGAAGCATCTCGTCCATATCCTCGAGAGAATATGCCAGGGCAAGGGCAAACTTGAGGATATCGCCAAGTTGGAGAAACTCGGCAGCGCCATAAAGGGAAGTGCGCTGTGTGGGCTCGGGCAGACGGCTCCAAACCCGGTTCTGTCTTCGCTCAAGTATTTCCGCGAGGAGTTTTTAGCGCACATCAAGGACAAGCGCTGTCCGGCGGCGGTCTGCCGCGACCTTGTTGTCTATCGGATCATCAAGGAGAAATGCACGGGTTGCCAGCGGTGCGTACAGGTCTGTCCCACGGGGGCCATTTCAGGACCCCGCTCCGAACCCCACAATCTTGACGAGGAGAAGTGCATCAAGTGCCGGTCGTGCTACGAAATCTGCCGCTTCGACGCCATCGCCGGCGACGCCATCATCATCGAATCGTGAGGATAACGTGAGCCCCAAAAAAACACGCACGCGCAAAATGGAGATTGACCATCGGGAGGTTTCCTTTCCCGATGGCGTGACCGTCCTGCGGGCCGCCGAGTTGAACGACATCTACATCCCGTCGCTCTGCTCCCACAAGGACCTTACGCCTTTCGGTGGTTGCCGGATGTGCATCGTTGAAATCGAAGGGATGCGCGGCTACCCGCTCGCGTGCAGCACTGTCGCGACGGAAGGGATGAAGGCCCTGACTGACACGGCCACGGTCCGCGAGATGAGAAAGGAAATCCTCCAGCTTATTCTCAGCGAGCATCCCTCGAGTTGCCTCATCTGCAACGAGAAGGATGAATGCCGGGAGAACCAATACACCATAAGGAAGGTCGGTGTTACGAGCGGCTGCCGGTATTGCCCGAACGACGGGCAATGCGAGCTTCAGGACGTGGTTGAAAAGACCGGCATCACGGATATCGAGTACCCGATTTACTATCGCGGGTACGAGGTCGAGCACGACGACCCGTTTTTCGACAGGGACTACAACATCTGCATTCTCTGCGGCCGCTGCGTCAGGATGTGCCAGGAGGTCCGTGGGACGAGCGTCCTTGCGTTCAAGTTCCGCGGCCCGCAAGCACAGGTCGGTCCGGCCTTCGGGAAGAGCCACGTGGAGGCGGGGTGCGAGTTCTGCGGCGCGTGCGTGTCCGTGTGTCCGACGGGGGCGCTGGCCGACAAAGGCTCGAAGTGGGACGGCCAACCAGACGGCTTCGAGGTCTCAACCTGCCCCTTCTGTGGGATCGGATGCCAGGTGGAGCTTTATCACAAGGACGGCCGCCTCTCGAAAGTGCATCCCAACCTCGATCCCGAAATCAACGATGGACAGCTTTGCGTGCGTGGTAGGTTCTCGTTGCCCGAGACAACACACCATCACGAACGGGCGAGAAAACCCATGCTCAAGCGCGGGAAATACTTCCGCGAGGTGACGTGGGATGAATCGCTGGACGAGGTCGCAGGCAGGCTGAAGGGCTTGAAACCGACTGACTTCCTGATGGTTGCGTCGGGCGACCTTACCAATGAAAGCCTGTACACCGCGCAGAAATTCGTACGCACGTGCCTTGGCTCGAACAGCATCGATTCGACCGCGCGAGATTCGCTTGCCGGCGGGTTGGGTCTTTGGGCCAAGCTGTTCTCGCTTCCCATATCGGTGAAAGGGATAAGGGAAGCCGATTCGATCATCGCCGTCGGCCTCGACTCCCGGTTCTACTTCTCAGTC
>JBARRC010000493.1:0-1583 GCA_049644045.1 Phycisphaerae bacterium | reverse complement strand
GGGGGCGAAGCGCGCCGCGGGATTTAGCCCGCGGCTCGCTTCTGCTATTGTGAGACGATCGACCCATCAGACCGCCTCCGAGATGCGCGGATCGAGCCGGGCGTAGAGTACGTCAATCACCAGGTTGAAAATCACCAGAAACGTGGAGAAAACCAGCACCGTGCTCATGACGAGTCCGGCGTCGCGGTTGAGCGCTGCGTTGACGAAATGCTGTCCGATGCCGGGAACGCCGAACACCTTCTCGACGACGAACGAACCGGTCATCGCCTGCGCGGTCGCGGGCCCCAGAAAGCTCAGCACCGGCAAAAAAGCCACCCTTAGCGCGTGGTTCCGGATGACCGCTGAGGGTGATGCACCTTTAGCCACCGCGGTCCGCACGAAGTCGCTGCTGAGCACGTCGAGCATGCTGGTCCGCGTCAATCGGGCGACGTAGGCCATAAACGGCAGCGACAGTGTCAGCGCCGGCAGCGGCAGATGCGCGAGCGTGCCCCATCCACCGATCGGTACGATGCCCAGATACACGGCGAAGACGATCAGCAAGGCCGATCCGGTGACAAACGTTGGCAACGAAATGCCGAGCAGCACGAGGGCGAGGCCGCTCACGTCAACCCAGCTCCCGCGCTTCACCGCGCCGATCACGCCGACCGGTACGCCGACGCCCACCGCGATCAGGATAGCCAGCAGGCCGATCAGCATGGAAACCGGCAGCGCGGACGCGATGATCTGGTTGCACGTCCAGTCGTTGTAGGTGAACGTCGGCCCGAAATCCAAGCGGACCGCTCCGCTGATAAACTCCCAGAAGTAAAGCCAGTTGTTGTCCATGCTGTAACGGGCGCGCAAGGCCATCTCCGCCTCCGGCGGCAGGTTGTGCTGTCCCTGCTGAAACGGGTTGCCCGGCAGCGAGATCACCATCACGAACGTCAGCGCGTAGATGCACCCGATGGTGACGACCCCCAGCAGCAATCGGCGGATGATCAGTCGCGTCATCGCGTGACCGTCACATAGCGGAATGGAAACCAGAGTCGCGCATTGGGATACAGGCCCTTCACATAGGGCTTGATCGCAATCGGCGTGGCATAGTGCAGGATCGGCAAAATCGGACAATCTTCCTCCATCAGGATCGCCTCCGCCTGCCGAAGCAGGGCCGCACGCTTCGCCGGATCGCGAGCCGTATTCGCCTCGACGAGGAGCGCATCGTACCGTGGGTTGGAATAGCCGCTGTCATTGTTGCCGTTACCGGTGCTCAGGCAATCGAGAAACGTCGTCGGATCGTTGTAGTCGGCGAACCAGTTGCCGCGCGCGATCATGTAGCGATGGCTGGCTTTGTCCTCGGCGAATGTCTTGCTCTCCTTACTACGGAGTTCGATGTGTACACCCAGCGCTTCTTCCCACATACGTGCCAGAGCCTGACAGATGCGTTCATCTTGAGGCACATAGAGGAGTTCGACCGGGGGCATGCCGTCACCACCGGGATACCCGGCCTCAGCAAGTAACCGCTGGGCCTCGTTCGCGTCCATACCCAACCCGGTGGGCGGCTCGTAATCTCGGATCGCACCCGGCGGGACGAAACTGTACGCGACCCG
>JBARRC010000492.1:0-9587 GCA_049644045.1 Phycisphaerae bacterium | reverse complement strand
CGAGAAGGACACTACCTCCCGCGAATTGGAGGAGTTCGTTGAAGAGCACAGCGGCGAAGAGGGACTGCTTGAAGACATCACCAACGACAAGGGTAAGGTCACCAAGGGGGCCGTGCGGGACCGCCTCAGAGCCCTCAAAGACGAGCCCGACAGCGACGAAGAACGCGAGGCGCTCACGCGTTGCCTGGAATTGATCGAGGCCGAGTCTGAGGCAAGCAATGCCGTCAAGAACGCCCAGGCCGAGTTCGACGCGAAGGTGCTGGCGAAGTATCCCGCACTCTCCGATCGCGAGATCAAGACGCTCGCCGTCGAGGACAAGTGGTTCGCTTCAATCCAGGCCGCTATCGCAGGCGAAGTACAGCGGCTGACCCAGCAACTCGCCGGCCGCGTTAAGGAACTGGAAGAGCGCTACGCCCAAACGCTGCCGGAAGTGGAGCAGGAGTTGGAAGAACTGACCACAAATGTCGAGGACCACCTGAAACAGATGGGGCTGGGGTGGGCATGATACCTGATTCGTGGAACAGCGTTCGGCTCGGACAAGCTGTGACGCTACAACGCGGGTTCGATCTACCGCATCGGGATCGCCGTTCGGGGCGCATCCCGGTTGTGTCTTCGTCTGGCATCAGCGGTAAACACGACAAGGCCCAAGTGACAGCTCCCGGTGTAGTAACTGGTCGCTACGGGACAATCGGGGAGGTCTTCTTCTTGGAAGAAGATTTCTGGCCCCTCAACACGACGCTGTATGTTCGAGACTTCAAGGGGAACGATCCCCTGTTTGTTGCCTACCTGCTTCGCACGATCGACTACCATTCTCACAGCGGGAAAAGTGGGGTTCCTGGGGTGAACCGCAACGATCTGCATGGGCTCGACGTTAAGCTGCCATCGCATAGTGAACAGCGTGCCATCGCGGGGGCGTTGTCGGATGTGGATGGGTTGATCGGGGCATTGGACAAGCTGATCGCCAAGAAGCGGGCCATCAAGCAGGGCACCATGCAGCAACTCCTCACCGGCAAGACCCGCCTGCCGGGGTTCACAGCCAACTGGTCACATTGCACATTGGGCGACCTGGGGACGTTCTCGAAGGGGCGAGGGATCAAGCGCGACGATGTGTCTGATGACGGTCTCCCATGCATTCGGTACGGTGAACTCTACACGCGCTATCACAACTACATCGTCACGCCTTCATCCAGAATTGCGCCTGTGGTTGCGCGGGCGGCACTGCCGATCAAGACAGGTGATCTTCTTTTCGCGGGTTCTGGCGAGACAGCGGAGGAAATCGGCCGCTGTGCGGCCTATCTCGGTAGCGAACCGGCCTATGCAGGCGGCGACATCATCGTGCTAACGCCGACGGGGCAGAACTCGCTCTATCTCGGGCACCTTATGAACCACGAAACCGTCGCCGCGCAGAAGACTCGCCTTGGTCAGGGCGATGCTGTGGTTCACATCAGTTCACGGAACCTAGCACAGGTAGAGATTGAGCTTCCACCCGTCGATGAGCAGAACGCAATCGCCACCGTACTGTCCGACATGGACGCCGAGATCGCCGCGTTGGAGTATCGCCGCGACAAGACCAAGGGCATCAAACAAGGCATGATGCAGGGGTTGCTGACCGGGCGGGTCCGGTTGGTCAAGCCCGAGGTGGCGCAGGAGGCCACGGCATGAGCAAGGTCGGCCAGAAGGAAGCCGTGACGCAGCGGCACGTGGTCCGGTTCTTTCAGGACACACTGCACTACGACTACCTGGGCGACTGGCGGGACCGAGAGGAGAACAGCAACGTCGAGGAGGGGTTACTCCGCGACTGGCTCTTACGCCAGAGGCACAGCGACAAGATCATCACGAAGGCCCTGCACGAACTGGGCAAGGCCAAGGCTCTGGGCGGCAGCAAGACACTCTACGACGCGAACCGCGAGGTGTACGGGCTGCTGCGGTACGGCGTGAAGGTCAAGCCCGACGTGGGCAAGCAGAACGTCACCGTCTGGCTGATCGATTGGGAGAACGTCGAGAGCAACGACTTCGCCGTCGCCGAAGAGGTCACCCTTCTCGGAGAAAACGACAAACGCCCGGATGTGGTCCTCTATGTCAACGGTGTCGCCCTCGGTGTGCTCGAGCTGAAGCGTTCGACCGTTGCGGTGGCTGAGGGCATCCGCCAGAACCTGGACAACCAGAAGAAAGAGTTCATCCGGCCGTTCTTCACCACCGTGCAGCTTGTCATGGCGGGCAATGAGACGGAGGGGCTGCGCTATGGTGTGATCGAGACGCCGGCGAAGTACTATCGGAGTTGGAAGGAAGAGAGCCCGATCGAAAGCCCGCTCGACCGGGCGCTTGAGCAGCTATGTCGCAAGGAGCGGCTGCTGGAGATCGCCCACGACTTTGTCGTGTTCGACGCGGGGATCAAGAAGACCTGCCGACACAACCAGTACTTCGGCGTTCGCGCCGCTCAGGAGCACGTCAAGCGCCGCGAGGGTGGAATCATCTGGCACACCCAGGGCAGCGGCAAGAGCCTGACGATGGTCTGGCTGGCCAAGTGGATTCGCGAGCATGTGCAGAACGCCCGCGTGCTGCTCATCACCGATCGAACGGAACTGGATGAGCAGATCGAGGGGGTCTTTCTGGGCGTCGGCGAAGAGATCCACCGTACGAAGAGCGGTGCCGACCTGGTCAGCGTGCTGAACCGGAATAAAGAGTGGCTAATGTGCTCGCTGGTTCACAAGTTCGGCGCTTCAGAGGAAGGTGACATCGACGCCTACGTCAAGGACATTGAGGCCCACCTGCCTAAGGGCTTCTATCTCAAGGGGGAGATCTTCGTTTTCATCGATGAATGTCACCGCACGCAGTCGGGGAAGCTGCACGACGCGATGAAGGCACTGCTACCGGGTGCGATGTTGATCGGGTTCACCGGCACGCCGCTGCTGAAGAGGGACAAGCAGAAAAGCATTGAGGTCTTTGGTCCGTACATCCACACGTACAAGTACGACGAGGCGGTGAGCGATGAGGTCGTGCTAGACCTATGCTACGAAGCCCGCGACATCGACCAGGATATCACCTCGCAAGCGAAGGTTGATCAGTGGTTTGAGATTAAGACCAAGGGGCTGTCGGACGTTGCCAAGGCACAGCTCAAGCAGCGCTGGGGCACGATGCAGAAGGTGCTCAGCTCGCGGGATCGGTTGGAGAGAATCGTCGCTGACATCTCGATGGATATGGAAACCCGCGACCGGCTCAAGAGCGGGCGTGGTAATGCGATGCTCGTCTCCGGGAGCATCTACCAGGCTTGTCGGCTGTTCGAAATGTTCCAGCGAACCGATCTGGCGGGCAAGTGCGCTGTCATTACTTCGTATAAGCCGGCGCCGGGCGATATCAAAGGTGAGGACTCCGGCGAGGGCCTGACGGAGAAGCTGCGGCAGTACGAAGCCTATCGGAAAATGCTGGCGGCTCACTTCGATGAGCCCGAGAAGACCGCGGTCAACAAAGTCGAGTTATTCGAGCAAGAAGTGAAGCAGCGATTCGTCAACGAGCCGGGGCAAATGAGGCTGCTGATCGTGGTGGACAAGCTGTTGACCGGCTTTGACGCCCCGCCGGCGACGTATCTCTATATCGACAAGCACATGCACAACCACGGCCTGTTCCAGGCGATCTGCCGCATCAACCGACTCGACGGCGAGGACAAGAAATACGGCTACATCATCGACTATAAGGACCTGTTCAAGTCGCTGGAGAAGTCGATCCAGGACTACACCGGTGAGGCGTTTGACGGCTACGACACTGAGGATGTGGACGGCCTGCTCAAGGATCGGCTCACGAAGGGGCGGGAGAGACTGGAGGAGCTTCGCGAGACGATTAAGGCTGTCTGTGAACCCGTCGAGCCACCGCGGGACAGTGCGGCCTACTTGCGATTCTTCTGTGCGGAGGACAACACGGATGCGGCGGCTCTGAAGGACAACGAGCCGAAGCGGGTGGCGCTGTACAAGCTGGTAGCCTCACTACTGCGAGCCTACGCGAACCTGGCCAATGAGATGGAGGAGGCAGGATACACTGAGGCCGAAGCCAAGGAGATCAAGGCCGAAGTTGAGCACTATGAGAACGTGCGCGAGGAAGTCAAGCTGGCCAGCGGCGACTACATCGATATGAAGATGTTCGAGCCGGCCATGCGACACCTTCTTGACACCTACATCCGGGCGGAAGAGAGCGAGAAGGTGTCGGCGTTTGATGACATGACATTGGTCGAGTTGATTGTGGAACGAGGCGAGGATGCCGTTGGCGCGCTGCCGAAGGGGATTCGGGCAAACCCGGAGGCGGTGGCTGAATCCATCGAGAACAACATTCGGAAAGTCATCATCGACGAAATGGCGGTGAATCCGAAGTACTACGAGAGGATGTCAGAACTGCTCGATGCGCTGATCATCACCCGGAAGAAGCAGGCGATCGACTACAAGAGGTATCTGGCGAAGATCGTCGAGCTGACGAAGAGGGTCGGCAGGCCGGAGACGCAGTCGGCGTACCCGGCGGCCATCAATTCGCCTGCTCGCCGCGCCCTCTTCGACAATCTCGACCAGGACGAAAACCTTGCGGTTCACGTGGACACAGCTATCCGCGGTGTCAAGAAGGCAGGCTGGCGCGGTCACCGAATCAAGGAACGAGAGGTACGCTTCGCCATCAAGAAAGTCTTGGGCGACGACGAGGGCCTTGTGGATTCAATCTTCGAGATTGTGAAGAACCAGCGTGACTAATAAGCGGCGCCAGATCAAAGTGCGAGGCATTCCGGTGGAAGTCGTCCGAAAGGACATCAAGAACCTCCACTTGGGCGTGTACCCTCCCAAAGGAAGGGTCCGCGTGGCAGTTCCCTTACGCCTCGACGATGAAGCCGTTCGGTTGGCAGTGATCTCTCGTTTAGGTTGGGTTCGCCGGCAACAGGCCGGTTTTGAGCAGCAGGTCCGGCAGTCTGAGCGTGAGATGATCACCGGCGAAAGCCACTACGTTCAGGGCCGACGTTACCGACTCGACGTCGTCGAGCATGACGGTCCTGCATCAATCGGCTTACGCAACAACACCACCCTGAAATTGTGGGTGCGTCCCGGCACCGACAGGAAGAGGCGGGAGGCTGTGCTTCATCGGTGGTACCGCCAGCGGCTCCGGGAACAGATCCCGGAGTTGATCGCCAAATGGGAACCGGTGATCGGTGTGAACGTTGCCGACTGGGGGATTAAGAAGATGAAAACGCGCTGGGGGACCTGCAACATCGCCGCCCGGCGGATCTGGCTTAATCTGGAGTTGGCCAAGAAGCCCGCGTCGTGTACCGAGTACATCCTGGTGCATGAGATGGTTCACTTGCGGGAGCAGCATCACAACGACCGCTTCAGGGATTACATGGATCGATTCATGCCGCAATGGCGTCTATATCGGGATGAGCTGAATCGATCCCCTCTTTCGCATGAACACTGGGATTACTAAAGCTCTCGCCGCAGCGCCCGCATACAAACCAATACGGCTTCTCCAAGAAACTCCCGGCTTCCTCGCCATCCCGCAGAAACGGCCCCTACGGCCGCTTGCCTCCGTAGTACATCACTCCCCCATCGTCGCCAGGTTGAACACGTGTGGGATTGTTCGCGGCACAATCCCAAAGGCAGAGGTGAACTGAGGAATGCCGAATCGCACGGTGAGAATCGCGATCATGTCCGCGGCAACCGTCGTCGTCGCCGGCGTGTGGGCGTTCCAGCGGGGGCCGCTGGAGTCGCCGACCCATCGGGCTCACCGGCTTTGCACGGGCTGCGGTCTCGACGTTGACGAAGTGGACTGGCTAATCGAGGAAATGAGACTTTCGCCGATGGACCGGGAAGGCAAAGTCCGGCTTTGGGAGCAGACCTACGATGATCCCGACAAGCTGGCCGAAGACCGTGAGTTGTGTACGCCCTGTGTCGAAGCAGTGCTGGATGCAGCAGGGGGCGAGTAAGATGGAGCACTCGTGATACGCAAGGCCGTAATCGTAGTGCTCCTGCTTGGGGCATTTGCGTAACCCATGGGTACGCCGAGACTGGACATTGCCTCCCTGTCGTCCTGGATTGAGGTGCGTTTCTCGCGTTCGGCGGGTCCGGGCGGGCAGAACGTCAACAAGGTCAGCACGCGGGTGACGCTTCTGTTCGATGTCGTGTCGTGCACTGTGCTGACCGACGTGCAGAAGACGCGGATTCGTAGGCGGCTCAGAACGCGGATTTCGCGTGACGGGCTGTTACGGGTTGTGAGTCAGCGTGAGCGAACGCAGGCCAGGAATCGCGTGGCTGCGGAGATACGTCTCATCGAACTTCTCACGGAGGCAACGCATCAGCGGAAATCGCGGCGTAGGACACAACCGACGGCGGGGTCGCGGGAACGGCGATTGGAGTCGAAGCGGCGGCATGGTGAGGTCAAGCGGCAACGAAAGCCGACGATGGATGATTGAGAATCGGGGTCACAGATAGGCAGTGGGCGATCCCGAAAGCGTGCCGGCGGATCACGTCGGGGTGGTTGTTGGGTTCCCGTGCCCGACAAGGCGTTCATGGCGATGGCGTTGGTGCCGGGCGGCCTGAACGACATCAGGGGCGTCGTTCGGTACCCGGCGATGTTCCACGACGTGTAGCCTGGCGAGTGGTGCCGCCCTCACCGGGTTCCAATTGCAGAGACGTGGATCCCCGGTGTGATCGCACGGTCCCCGCACAAGAATCGGACGGTTCGGACCAGCCGGAGCATCTCCGTGCCCCGCTCTGAGAGGCTGGACGATACTCGCCGGGGGCTGCGGAGCCAGGAATTCCGTTGTCTTCCAGGCCCGATTCTGGGATAATGCTGACGGTACGGGTTCCGACGAGTTTGATGACGGAGGTTGCCCACCTGAACTGACGCAGCACAACAACTTGAGCTTGGTCTGACCAAGCATTCGCTTCCGCGGACGAACTGCGACGACACGAACCACGAGACGAATGCCTTGGGCGGACTCCCGATCAGGGAGTCCGTCGGGGCGTTTCTCGTGGTGGGCTGTCGCAGGCCCGCTCTCGGGAGCTAACCTTGGCGGCTCCCTCTTTTTTTCTCTTGTCAACTGTACGTTTGCTGGGAACGCCATTCAGGCCTGGGTGGGCATTACGGGAATAGCGGTGCTCGCTCGTCGTGGTGTTTGGGCTTGGGCAAGGAGCGTTTGACATGTCACTCGGAGAAACTGAGTCCCTACGTCTGATCATGACGCCTTCTGAGGCGTCTGACAGTCTCCCGCTGACCAGGGCTGACCTGAAGCCGGTCGGGCCTCCAGCGGACGACGGCAAACGGCGGAACACGCTTTACAGAGGAGTTGATAACATGCAGCTACGAGTGCTTCGAGGAAGGAAACGGAGAACTCGGAGAGCATAATGACAATGCGCCCAATAGCTGCTTCGCGTACGAAGTCGGTCGGCAATTCCATTAGCACAGGCCCTACGAGTTGTACGATATGGGAGCAAGGCGTGGCAAGGGGTTCGGAGGGTCGATAATGATCTGGAGAGTGATGATTCTGGTGCTTGTCCTCAACGTGCTGGGTTGTGGACATCAAACCCATTACCGTAACGTTCAGCGCGAACGGCCACAGAAGACGGCGGGGCCTACATTGAGTGCTGCGAGAAAGAGCCCTCCGGCCGGCTACGGGCCTACACCGATGCAAGCTAGGCCCCAGGCTGCGCCATCCACTCCAGGTGGGCCTCAGACCGTGGCTCGTCGCTCCCCGGGGTTACCCTCCATTCCACGGGCTCCAGAGGAGATCAGTTTCGGAAGCTGGTTGGATCGGAACTACCCGCAGATCGCCGGTCGCTTGTGTACGCGCCAGGTCCTGAGCGACCTTCATCAGCAGTACATCAGCGAACAGCAAGCGCGTGCTCGGGTGTTTCAAGACCAGCTACGCCAACGCGAGCAGCAGATGCGTGAGCGCGAGCAGGAACTGAGAATCAAGCTACTTGAAGCGCAGCTCGAGCGCGAACAAAGGGAGAAAACACCATGAGATATGTCCTATTTTCGATCATGTTGGCCTTGGCGGGGTGCGGGGTGGTTCCGGATCCCGGTCGCGCGCTGCCGTTTGAAGGCGAGGATGGCTTCCTGGAACCCGGCCTCTACTGCGGACAGGTTACCTGTAATGGAACGCTCCTGGAAGACTCGCGCGATGAAACCTGCGTATTGATTCTGGATTCGGGGCGACCTTTGATCGACGGGCAATTTGAGGCTGTCGTCGGGGCGGGAGGATCCTTTTCAGATTTTGAGAGTCTTGTCGAAGCAACAGTTACCGCTCTGACTAAAACAGATGGCGCTTTATTCGTCTCGATGGACGTCAAAACCACAGGTCCTTCCTCTTGTGAAGGGGAACGGCAAGATCGATATCGGCAGTGGAGTGCAACGGAACTTCATTGGAGTTCCGGTTCCTCCAGGCTTTGCCACAGTTTTTTGGGATCGTTCAATATGTGGTTGCGTTGCGAAGGCGTCCTGGAGCGCTATGCCGAGCCGAACTACTAACGATATACTGATCTGTACTAATTTAGTAGTTGGGGTACCTGATTTGACATGCGTCTCTTTCGTATGTCCATCCGACAGATCGACGGCTCCCGCCGCCCTTCCCGCGTCTGGTACATCGACTGGCGGGACCAGACAGGCCGACGGCGTCGCTGGGTGGCCTGCACAGATGAGCGGGCGAGCGAGGAGCTGACGCCGACGAATGGCACGCTCCTTGGCACGACGCTGCTTGCTCCTGGCCAATACATAGGTCTTGGGCGAGGATCCGCTTGGAACATATTTCGCGTCTCCGTCAATAGCTGCGCAGTTCACAGACGCCGTATGTCACAGTGTACAGTATCGTTCGCGCGACATCAGGTTCTGCAAGCTCACACCACCATCGTCCGAAGCAGACACCACCATAGATTTTCCACGAACTACCGCCACAGAGTTTGCTTGCGCAGAATGGGCGCTGTTGGCGATGACGGTCCTGCTACTTGATGCCGGCGCTATGTTCATCGTGAAGCACCGGCAAAGAGCCGCCACGGGCCCGGTCATGCTCTAACACGGCGACAACCACATGGTGATGGGCATGGTTCGTGCCGTAGCCTGCGGTTGGCGCTGCGCCGCTACAAGGTACTCAGAGAGAAACGAACCGACCAGCCCTACCTGTCGGCGAGAGACTCGGGGGTGTTAAGGGAAGGTCTACATGTGCGATGAGATTGACGGCGTAAAACGGCCAGATGAGATGGGAATCACTCTGATACCCCCTATACGAAACCGCGCGGCCGGCGGGCGGGTTTACCCAGGGAATCGAAGGGGGCCCCAAGGGCCTGCTGTGACAAAATGGCGGCACAGATAGCGCCGCAGTCCGGCGGCATTGAACGCGAAAAACACCGGAAAACATAGGGGAAATCGCTACCTCGCACAGACGGTTGCGTAAGGCGTGTTTTTTCTACAGGGGACCCGTTGTAGAATTTTTCTCTTGACGGCCTGCCAAACACGTGTCATACTTACTCTGTAAAGAAAAGTGCTCCCGCGGTGGCGTTAACACCCGGGAGCGTGGCCAACACCTACACAGGAGGTATCGGCAATGCAATTCTACGGAAAAGCAGAGACGG
>JBARRC010000491.1:0-2152 GCA_049644045.1 Phycisphaerae bacterium | reverse complement strand
CGTTGGGGGTGGGACGATAAGTGGATGTCAAACCAGTCTTAGACAGGGAGGTCGAGCCATGCAAGCCGTCAGACAGGGGGGGGTGTCCGGTAAGGCCAGGCGTGTTCGCTATCGCAACCGCGCGGCGCGGCTTTATACGCAGCAGATGATCGACGACTATATCGAGCTCGATCCGGACGGGCTGCACCGCGAACGTCACATTCCAATCCGCGGCCGCAAGGAGTTCCTGCCGTCCATAGCACAGAGGTGGGACGCCTCGGTTGACCGTCACGATGCTCAACTCGAACTGCCGCTTGGACTACCCGAGAAGATGCAGAAGGTTCAGCGAGCGGCTGACAAAACGCGGACGGTCCCGCAGGCCAGCCCCAAACCGGAGGCCGACGCGGTCATCCGTTTTCCGCGAATCCCCAGACGAGAGACCGATCTGGAACTCAAACCACCGGTGCAGTACAGGAGAAAAGCGGGCTTCACCTTCAGCGGTTTCCTGATCGGTTGCGCGATGGGCAGCGCCGCGGCTGCTATGGTTCTACTCGTAGTGCAAACGGTATTCGGCTAGAAAAGGTGTCAGGATGATTTTTCTGAGAGGGCTAGCCTAATGCCTCACCCAGCTCAATTGATAGGTGGGTGGCATGGCCAAGCGAAGCGCCGCCATGAGCCAAGCGAAAAAATCATCCTGACACCTTTTCATTCTGTTGAATCAGCTCGCGTATGACCGGCGGCACGTAGACATTGTCGAGTTCAGGACAAGCGGCAAGGGCGCGCAGCGAACACTCCAAACGAGTAGCCGGGTCCGCATCAAGGTCGACAAAGGCCAATCGGCGGCCATGGAGTACACAGAGACCGCCACCCCCGCCCCCCAGGTGTTCTTGCCGGACCTCAATGCCTAGACGGCCAAACAACCCAATGACGATGTCAAGCTGGGCTACTGTGTTCATCCATCCGATGCTCCTTCAAGAGTTACGGTCGATATCGCCGATTCAGGAGCAGTCAACGATAACACAATCGGGATCAAAGCCCAAATGGATAGACACCCGCCGGTTCGAACCCATCCGAACGACAACCCGACCACGACGCCCGAGTCGGCTCCGACGGTCGAAGTGCAGCTCGTGAGGCTCCAGACTCAGTTCGACCTGCTCAAGGTTCAGGTTCGACAAGCGCAGCAGCTTACGGGTCTGGGGACGGCGGCGGCAATGATCGCTCACGAGGTCAACAACCTGCTCACGCCGATCCTTGCCTACGCTCAGGCCGCGCTGGGGTCGAATGACAGCGAGCTTCAGAGAAAGGCATTGACCGTTACGATGAAAAACGTTCGGATGTTGGTCGCGATGTCGGATCGTGTGCTGGAGATCAGCGCCGCTAAGCCGCCGACGCGCGAGTCGGTGTCGGTGCGGGAGGTCGTGGAGGACGCGATCGCGAGTCTCTGCCGCGACCTCGGCAGGGACGGCATCCGGCTTTCGATCAAGATCGACGAGTCAAGCACTGTTCGGGCGGACGCGCTGCAGCTTCAGCAGGTTTTTTTCAACTTGTTCCTCAACGCGCGTGAGGCGATGGTCGCCAGCCACGGAGGACGACTGACGGTGTCAGCTAGACGACAGGATGAGAGGGTGATCATCAAAGTGCACAATACCGGCGAGGCGATCCACTTCGACCTGCTCCCACATATCTTCGACGCATTCCAAACATCCAAGCCGGTTACCCGCGAGGGACGTAAGCGGTGCGGCGGGGTGGGGCTTGCGTTGTGCCGCGACCTCGTGGAAGAGAACGACGGCACAATCGGCGTGGACAGCGAACCAGGCACGGGCACGACGTTTACGGTGGTGCTGCCTGCGACGGAATCTACGACGGAGTAGCCAACAAGCCGCCATCACCTGACATCGTTAAGCCACCCAAGGACAAAAGGTCGAAAGGGCCTCGTCGTCAACCGGAGTCATTTCCAACCACGATCGAATCGCGATACTCAATCGACAATCCGCAATCCCCCAATCGAAATGGACCTCCGGGATGAGATGGGCCATCTTTAGCCCATCCCATCCCCGTCGGATTAGATACCTCCACTACACACCCACAACATCGACCTCACTCCGGACACGGATCAATCGCCGGCGGACCAGTGAACGGATACGGCAGGCCGCGGAACGCATCGACGTCATAC
>JBARRC010000490.1:0-1558 GCA_049644045.1 Phycisphaerae bacterium | reverse complement strand
GAGATGGCGTCCGTGACACCGTGACCGAGTCGCGGCCTCGGCGTCGAACGGATAGAATCCACCCTGCCAATGGCGTATCGCGTCTGATCAAGTGTGACTGAAGGACGCGGGTTGCGGACCACAGCCGGCAGGGAGAGCAGCCCCGATGACTGGGCTAGAGGAGACAAATCTGGGTGGTTCCGAGATCGTTCGCCGCGGGATGGGGATCATCTGCGAAGCCCGGCAAGTTCCGCTCAACCGGGAAATCGCTCTGAAGGTCCTGGCCAGCAGCCCGGAGCTCACGTCCAGGTCCGTCCTGCGGTTTCAGCGCGAGGCCGCAGCAGCGACCAATCTCCACCACACCAACACCGTTTCTGTCTGCGCGACAGGGAAGCACCAGGGCACCCATTTTTACGCAATGGAGCGCCGTGCGGTGGACGCCAACCGAAGAGCTCGGGGGACCGTATGAGTGATGTAACCGGCATCTTGGTCGCAATTGAACAAGGTAACGCTCGCGCCACCGACGAACTACTGCCGCTTGTCTACGATCAGCTTCGCCGCATCGCCCAGCAGAAGATGATGGAGGAACGGCCCGGCCACACCTTGCAGGCTACCGCCCTCGTCCACGAAGCGTACCTCAAGCTGGTGGGCAGCGAGGACATCAAATGGACCAGCCGGGCTCACTTCTTCGCCGCCGCTGGCGAGGCCATGCGCCGTATCCTGGTAGATCACGCTCGCGAACGTGGCCGGATCAAACGAGGCGGTGACCGTGATCGCATGCCGCTAAACGTAGCGGAACTTGCTGCCGAGCAGAATTCTTCGCAAATCTTGGCCCTTGACGAGGCCGTTCGTCGCCTTGAGAGAGAAGACGCTCGTGTGTTCAGGGTCGTCATGCTTCGCTTCTTCGCCGGTTTGAGCGTTGAGGAGACAGCTAAGGCAATGAACGTTTCCGAGCGGACGGTCAAACGGGAGTGGGCGTTCGCGCGGGCGTGGCTCTGCAATGCGTTGCGTGGCGAGGCGCACTGAGATCGGCCAAGGCTACCGACGATGGCCAGCGAGACTTAGGAACAAGCCAAACGGCTGTTTCGGCAAGCGGTCGAGAGGCCGGGGCCGGAGCGGTCCATGTTCCTGGATTCGGCGTGCGGGCAGGATACGCCCTTGCGTGAGAAGGTCGAAGTGTTGCTCGCCGCGCTCGAGCATGCGCGGCGTAGCCTCCTCCTCGCGGTGTAGGGTCCGTCAAGCGGAAATGGGCGGTAAGCGGGAGATGTCCGATGAAATGTCCACGTTGTGATGACTGGGTGCCGCCGCCACAGGAGTCCTGTCCCAAGTGCGGCCTCAACCTGACCGTGCTGCGGTCGCTGGTCGAGTTGAGGAACGTTGTGCGGCGGGCCCAAAGTGACTCTGATGCTGCCGCGAGCCGGCTGCGCGAGCTGGAGCGGCAGGTTACGTCGCTTGAGCCGCAGATCGTCGCTCAGCTCACATCGCCTCCAGCCCCTCTGCCACCCGAACAGCCGCCACCAGAAGCCGACGAGGCGGCACCGGCTGCGGATCCTGAGGCGCCGGTGACGAGCGAGGCGAC
>JBARRC010000489.1:0-13428 GCA_049644045.1 Phycisphaerae bacterium | reverse complement strand
GCAGGCGGGCAACCGGTACATCCCGGACGCGCTGCTCGGGCTTGCGACGCTGCTGCAACGGCAAGGCGAACCGGGTGAAGCCGGCACGCTTCTCGATCGATTGCTGGAACGGTTCCCCAAAAGCCCTCTGCTCCGTTCGGCGCGGTTGCAGCGAGGGCGGGCCTACTTTGACCAGGGAGAATTCGACCGCGCATTCAACATGTTTCAGCAGGTCGTGGATGAAAACGGTGAGCCGGGTGACGAGGCCGCCTATTGGCTGGCGAAATGCAAGCTGCGCACGGGCGACTTCGATGAGGCAGCCCGGCGGCTGGCCCAGGCGTCCCGGACCTTTCCCAAAAGCGACCTGCTCCCGGAAATGCTCTACGACCGGGCGATCGCGCTACTACACGCCGGCCAGCACGATGACGCGGTCGAGGCACTGAAGGCGTTCCGCTCCCGCTTTCCGGAACACACGCTGGCCGCCGAGGCGCTGCACCTGCTCGCAACGACCGAGCATCAGCGCCGCCGCTACGACGAGAGCGTAAAACACAGTCGCGCTTTTCTCGAACAATACCCCTCGCACAAGCTCGCCCCGGTTGTGGCCTTTCTCTGGGCCGAATGCGATTTTCTGGCTGGACGCCACGAGGAGGCCGCCGAAAGCTACCGCCGTTTTTTGGCGCGGTATCCCGACGATCCGCAAACGGGGAAGGCGAGGTTTCGGCTCGGAACAGCGCTCTACCGTTTGGAGCGATTCGATGAGGCCGAAGGGCTTTTACGCGAAGTCATCGACGGCACAAGCACGGAAGAGGTCTTCCGCCCCGCACTACTGTCATTGGGTGACATTCACTTTCAGCGCAGCGAGTGGAAGCAGGCTGAGAAGTGTTTGAGCGACTACCTGTCGTTCGGTCTGGATGTGCCCTCGGCGGACGACGCACTTTTGAAACTGGGGCTCTCGCGGCAGCGACAAGAGCATAGCACAGAAGCGCTGGAAGCCTACGAACAGCTCATCTCCCGTTTTGAAGACAGCTCGCACCGGCTGCAGGCGATGTTCGAGCGCGGCCAGGCCCTGGTGGCGCTCGAACGGTTCGACGAGGCGGTCGAAGCCTTCGAGACAGTCGTAGACGAGGGTGGCGATTCACGGTTCGCACCGTACGCGCTGAACCACCTGGCTGCGATCGCCATGCAGCGCAAGCAGTTTGTGGAGACCGCCGGACTTTATGAGCGCGTGGCCCAGACAGCCGAAGGAACGGAGTTCCAAGCCGATGCGCTCTTCCAAACGGGTCAGGCGTTGATGGCCGCCCGGAAGTTCAAAGATGCCGAAGCGGCGTTTACTCGGTTCCTGGATCGGCATCCGTCGCACGCCCACGCGGTTGAAGCACGCGCTCAACGAGCGATTGCGCTGGCCCGTCAAGACCGGCACGGAGACGCCGTCAAGGCCATCGATGAGATAGAGCGAGCCGCGGGCTTCAGCACGCGCGGCGATGGAAGGCTGGATCCGTCCCTCCGCGCCGCTCTTCAGTACGAGAAAGCGTGGTGTTTGCGCGAGCTCGGCCGATCGGATGAGGCTGCTAAGGCCTATCGCACATTGCTCGACGAGGGGCTCGCCGGTGATTTCAACGTGCACGCGACGCTGGAACTCGCGGGGATCGAGCTGAACGCGAAGCGTTTCGAAGAAGCGGCAAAGCTTTTGCGATCTTTGCGACAGGTCATTCAGAGAGGTTCAGCCGGCGCGGCGCGCGAGGTCCGCGAGCAGGCGACGTATCGGCTGGCCTTGTGCGAGTTCGAGCTCGGACGGCACAGCGAAGCGGCGGAGCTCTTCGAGGAATTCGTGGACGCGTTCCCGGACAGCCCGTTGATGGCGTCGGTGAGCTTCTACTGCGGCGAAGCCCTGTTCAAGATGGGTCGGCATGAGAAGGCTGTCAAACACCTGACACGAGTAACCAAGAAGTTCGACGGCGATCCGGTCCTGGGCCCGAGTCTGTTGCGTTTGGGTGAGAGCTTGGCTGCATTACAGCGCTGGGCGAAAAGCGAGCGTGTGTTCGCCGAATACCTGGATCGTTTCGGCGATTCCAAGCAATGGTTCCAGGCGCAGTTCGGAATCGGCTGGGCACGCGAGAACCAGAAACGCTACGATGAGGCCGTCAGCGCATACCGGTCGTTGGTTGCGCGCCATCAGGGTGTCACCGCAGCCCGGGCGCAGTTCCAGATCGGCGAATGCCTCTTCGCGCAAGGAGATTACAACGAGGCTGTGCGCGAGCTGCTCAAGGTGGACATCCTGTACGCCTACCCGGAATGGAGTGCGGCGGCGTTGTATGAGGCGGGCCGGTGTTTCGAGAAGCTCGGGAAACCGGTCGAGGCACGCGCTCACTTCAAACAGGTGACCGAGCAGCACACGCAAACGCGCTGGGCCGAGTTGGCGTCACAGCGACTCTCTGAACTATCCAGCGCGTTATTGCCTGGCCGGTAGGCATAAGGGAAACAAGGGATTGAACCTAAGTTCGGGAGGAGGGCACCCGTGTACACCTCGATAACCGTGTGGGAACTGATGTTGCTGGGGCAGGCGGCTGTGGACGCGGCCGGTAACGCCGATGTGGCTGACGCCGTGAAGGTCCAGTCCATCTGGGACTTCGTCGTCAAGGGCGGTCCCATGATGATCCCGCTGGGCCTCTGCTCGCTGGTGGCGCTGACGGTGATCATCGAACGACTGGTGAGCCTGCGCCGAGGCAACGTCACTCCACCGGGCTTTTTGCCGGGTCTGAAGAAAGTGCTCGGCGACGGCGTCGACGACCGCGACGAAGCGCTCGAGTACTGCCAAGGCGACGGCAGTCCGATTGCAAATGTGTTCGCCGCCGGGATCAAAAGGCTGGGTGAGCCCGTCGAGCGGCTGGAAAAGCACATCCAAGAGGCGGGTCAGCGTGAGGTGCTTAAGCTGCGAAAGTACCTGCGCGCCCTGGCTGTTATTGCATCGATCGCCCCGCTTATGGGCATCTTGGGCACGGTCTTCGGGATGATCACAGCCTTTCAGACGGTGGCTGCTTCGAGCGAAGCACTGGGCAAGGCCGAGCTATTAGCCAAGGGAATCTACGAAGCGATGATCACCACGGCTGCCGGGCTGATGATCGCCATTCCCGTGTTGATCGCCTACCACTGGATCTCCGCCAAGATCGACCGGCTTGTCGGGGAGATGGACAAAATGACCGTCGAGTTCATCGAGGCATACGCTGGGCCGCAACTCGTGGAGGATAAACCGGCACCGAAATTGCAACGAGTCGAGGAATCCGAGGAGTCAATCGAAGAGGAAGAGGAACCGGCCGCGGCCTCTGCATGAGCGGTCCGGTAGATGGGGCACGGGGTTTCCAACCCGTGATGGTGCACCGGTTGAAAACCGGTGCCACACACACCGCGCGGGCTTTGAGCCCGCGGCTCGTTACTTAAGGAAGCGCCACGATGCTCATTCAAGCGAACGAAGCCACGCCAAGCGTCTCCATCGAGCTGACGCCGATGATCGACATGGTCTTTCTGCTGCTGATCTTCTTTCTGGTGGCAACCACCTTTCACCAGACCGAGCGCGAGATGCAAATCGCGCTACCGGTGGCCAGTGCGGCTGCACCGATCAGCGCCATGTTGCAGGAGTTGATCGTCAACGTCGACGTCGACGGAAAAATCATCGTGGGCGGGCGCGGCATTGAACCGGAAGCGCTACGAGCGATGGTCGGGGAGGCCGTCAAGGTGAACCCCGAGCAGAAGGTCACGGTTCGCGGTGACCGGCGGACGGCCTATGCCAACATCGTGACGGTTCTCGATATTTGCAAGGACGCCGGGATTCAGGAACCTTACCTCGATACCGTGCTGACGGACTGACGGATCGTGAGCAACGAGAGGCGATCTACCGAAACCCCGCAACGAGCCGTGGCTCAAAGCCCGCATAGACAAGGGCGAGCCGCGGGCTTCAGCCCGCGCGGACAATGGCGGAAACGTCTTCTTATTAGCGTCGGGCTGGTTGCGGTCGTCGCACTGGGCGTAGCCGTGGCGCGATGGATCCCTATAACGCACCATTTCTACACCGATGCCGACAGGATCAAAGTCCCCGCCGCCGTCGCACCAACGCGCGACATTCTGTGGCAGCCGCCCGAGAAGCTCGCCGATGTGATCAACACGACGGGTAACGACTACGAACCGCGGCTTAGTGCCGATGGTTTGACGCTGTTCTTCGTGCGCGGTAAAGCCGGTGAAAACGCCGACATCTACTATTCAACGCGCATCCACGAGGGGTGGAACGAGCCTACGCCGCTGGCCGACGTCAACTCCGAGTATGACGATCTCGGTCCCGAGCCATCGTCGGATGGGGAGTCGCTATACTTTTACAGCGATCGGCCGGGCGGGTCCGGAGGCTACGACGTATGGGTTGCGCATCGCAGCCGCGACGGTTGGCAGACTCCGATCAACCTCGGCCCGCTGGTCAACTCCGAGTTCAACGACTACGGACCCGCGCTGACACCCAATGGGGAAACGCTTTATTTCTCGTCAAACCGACCTCAACCGGAAGACACGGACGAGCCCGACCCCAATGCCTGGCCGGCGACACTACGCGAAGACCTCTACCACCGCGACTATGACCTGTACATGGCAGCCGTTACCGAGAGGGGCGTCGGCGCTGCTGTAGCGCTCGCAGCGTTGAACACGCCGTACAACGAAGGTGCGCCGGCGGTCAGTTCCTTCGGCGATTTTTTGTATTTCGCCTCTGACCGACCCGGTGGTGAGGGTGGCTTTGACCTGTACCGTTCGCGCCGCCTGCGGGGCGAGCATCGGCCCTCGGAGAGTCTGGGTGCGACCGTCAATACCAGCGCAAATGAACTTGATCCCGGTCTCGGTCTGGGCGGCTACGCTCTGTACTTCAGCTCCGATCGCCCGCACGAGCCACCCGCGCTTGACAGCCCGCGCGAATACGACCTCTATCACACAACATCGCGCGAGGTCTTCGCCGAAGCAGAGCATCTCCAGCGGCCGCCGATCGACTGGGCGGGTTTATGGTCTCGGATCGGGCCGAACCTGCTGTGGGCGCTGCTCGCACTGCTGTTGCTGCTGGCACTGCTCGCACTGCTCCGCGACGCGCGCGGCCGGCGGCTCAGCCTCCTTGCAAAGTGCCTCATGGCGTCACTGGTGGCCCACCTGTTATTGATGCTGCTGTTCAACGTCTGGGAGGTGACCGCATCTCTTGCGAGGGAGTTTCAACGCCGTGGTGCCATCAGGATCGCACTCGTTTCACCCACCATCGGCGATGGTCTCGCCAGTCAGATTCGCGGTCCGCTCACCGAGGTGGAAACGCCCGCCCCCCCTGTCATCTTAAGCCGGCGTCAATCTGCGCCTGTGGAAATCCCATTGGCCGCGACCATGGCCACGCTGATGGTGGAACGTGGGCCTGTCGACATCGAGCAAAAGTCCGCGGCGGATTTGACCGTCAGCGATGCCGACGTCGAGCGCCCTTTGGAGCCTTTGCCCCCAAGCGAACCACAGTTGACTACGGACTTGCCGCTACCACTTGACCCGGCCCTACCAACCGAACAGGCGCGGATTGCATCGAATGAGCCCGATTCGTCAGCGCACATTGAAGCGATGAATGTCGAATCCCTGACGCGACCACCGGTAGCCGTGGCGACCAGCCGTCCGATCGACGCCGCCGCCAAACCGCCGATGATCTCTCCAACTCATACCGCCCATGAGATGCCGTCGGATCACACGAGCGTGGCCGACGCATCGCCCGTGCATGACGCCAGCCCACCCGTATCCGCCAACGCCGACGTGGCTCAAACCATTGCGACGCTTGATGTCCAGAGAATGGCTGACCTCGCGCTGTCAACGGCGCCCGCGGAGCGCCTGCCCGAGATGGCTGAAGCCGTGCCCCGGTTCGCCGCCAAGGTCACCACGGCGTCACGGCGTGAGCTGAAGCAGGCGACTCTATCGAAGCCAACGGCGCAGGAAGTGCTTCAGATAGAACCGGAGCGCACTGGGTTGGTTCACGTTGAATCGACCTTAGCCAGGCATCCGACTGCCCGCGCGACCGATGTTCCCTCCGCTTCCGTGCCCAGCGATTCGCACCAGGCGTCGCAGCCCGACGTTGCGACAATTGCGCTGACCGACGTCCTACTCTCTTCGCTCGAGAGCGTCGGCGTCGCCGTCACCGCTGAATCAACACCGCAGCCGGTTCCCGACATCGCCGCCCCCCTGCGACGCCGCCTGGCGACTGACATGCGACCGGAATCCGCGTCCGAGACGTTCGCGTCGCTCCAGCCGGAAGCCACCGGTTTGACACCGGTCAGCGACTCGCTGGCAACCGCCCCGGAAGATCATGCCATAGACGCGACAGTGAGTGAAGCATCGTTCGAGCCGGCATTGCGGGCAACGTCCGCGCGGGCTGAAGCCCGCGGCTCGCTATCCGCGCGGGCTTTAAGCCGCGGCTCGCTATCGTGTTTGCCGGCGCCGGCGGACTTTGCGCTGCCATCCCTGGAGCAGTGGACCGTGCCGTTGGAGGCGGAATCTTCCCAGAGAGTCGCATCCGCGCGGGCTGAAGCCCGCGGCTCGCTATCGTGTCCGCTCCGCGCGTCGCCGACGCTGAACGTCGGGCATCTGGAAAAGCCATCGGCGATGGAGTTCAGCGTGTCGCCGACATGGCATCATACTGCGGGCGAGCCGCCGAGTGATCCGGCTGAATGGTTCGTTCGAGACTACGCCATCGAACGCGCCGACCATTTGCACGTCGCCTCGGTGCCGTTGCTTGAAGATGTGACGATCCCGCAGGCACCGGCGCTCAGCCTGGAGCTGCCTGCGGAGCAGCTCCCTGTGGCAAACCCCTACGCGCAACGGCGTCTCCCCGATCGAATGACCATCGTCGAACGAATGGGGGGCAACCGGGAAACGGAACGCGCCGTCGCCGACGCCTTGCGATGGCTGGCGAATCACCAGAGCGCCGACGGCCGGTGGGACGGTGACGCGTTCGACGAACACTGCGGAGCGTGCGGCGGTGAAACGGACGTCGTCATCGATCACGCCCTCACCGGACTGGCGCTACTTTGCTTTCTCGGCGCCGGTCATACTCATGTCGCTGACGGCCCCTATCAAGACACGGTGGGGCGCGCCTTGCACTGGCTTCTGAGCCGCCAGAAACCCGATGGCGATCTTCGCGGCAATGAGACGATGTACACCCAGGGCATCGTGACGATCGCTCTGTCGGAAGCCTACGGCATGACCGGCGACGCCGATCTGCTTGAACCGGTGCGCCTGGCCACCCGCTTGATCGATCGCGCGCGCAACCGGCGCGTGGGCGGATGGCGATACGATCCGGGACAGGTCGGCGACACTTCGGTGCTGGGTTGGCAGGTCATGGCGTTGAAAAGCGCGAGCATCAACGGGATCGCCGTCCCCGCAGGGTCGTTTGCAGCGGCGCGCAAGTGGTTGGATCTGGTCAGCACTCCCTCGCGCCGTGGGCTGTACGCCTATCAACTGCGTCGACAATACACACCGGCGATGACGGCGGAGGGCATGTTTACACAGCAATTGTTGGGGCGTGGGCCGGACGACCCTCGAATGCAGGCCTCCGCTGAATACCTCTCGCAATATCCACCCGATTGGGAGTCGCAGCCTAACACCTACTACTGGTACTACGCGACGCTGGCGCTCTTTCAACACCAGGGGGAGGTATGGCGTGCCTGGAACGAGGCACTAACAAAGCAGTTGCTGACCCATCAACGTAAGGACGGCCCGCCCGCGGGCAGTTGGGACCCGGTGGGCGAGTGGGCGAACATCGGTGGGCGCGTGTATCAAACGGCACTGTGCACGCTGATGCTCGAGGTGTACTACCGCTATCTACCGTTGTACTCGCTGGAGGCGGTCTCCGATCCGATCGGCACGATCCGTGGTCTCGTCACCGACGCAGTGACCGGCGAGCCGATTCACGGGGCGACCGTACGGCTCGACATGACGGACCGATCTCCGGGTTTGGCCACTACGACCACAGACGGTGCCTACGTGCTGTCAACACCGGAGGTGCCCGATTTCTTCGCCCTGTCCGCGTCCATGGATGGCTATGTCCCTTCGACGGCCAACGTAGCATCGGCCATGGTGCAGGGGACAACACTCACGTTGAACTTCGAACTCCAGCCGGATACCGAGGAGCTTGTCGCGATCGAACCCGTGCCCGATGTGCACCACCTCGGCGACGACAACTTCGACGGACGCATCAACAGCAGGTTTCAGAAGAAGAGTGAAGGTGGCTCGTTTGTAGCCCGGTTCGAGCTGAAGCCCAATCAGCTACCGCCACATTTCAATACGGCCCAGGTCCGCTTGCTGGCCAAAGGGGTTCAGCGGCGTCACAAGATTCGCATTAACGGAACGGTGCTGGACGACCGCCTGGACGATTCGCCCGACGACGGCAGCTTCGGTGAGTTCAGCGCACCGTTTGACCCGTTACTGCTTAGACCCGGCACAAACACGCTCGAGATCATCGCCAGACCCAGCAGCAGCGACATCGACGACTTCGAGTTCGTCAATGTCCAAATACACCTCTCACCCTAGTGCTCTGTCAGGGGTCTTTTGATGGGTGGGTTGCTGAGGTTGTCGGGTGGCATGGGCAAACTTGTTTGCCCGTGTGGCACACCCACAAGACACGGGTAAGCTGGCGCTTACCCATGCCACCCGACCGCTCCCTGACGATCGCGGTTCTGATTGCTGGCCCGGTGCATGACTGTCGCGGTAGAAGATCGTCGCGGTCACGCCCGAGCGCGTTTGGTCTTTTTCTTTTTTGCGGTTCCCTTGGTCGAGGTCCTCTTGGTCTTAGTCGTAGTGACGCGCGCCTTCGGTTTGGCTGGACGCACGGTGGAGCGCGGCTTGGAGTTGACCTTGAGGATGCGCGGTTGGGGCTTTGGGGGATCGATGACAGCCTTGGCAGCCGCCAGGCGCGCAATCGGCACGCGGAAGGGACTGCACGAGACGTAGTCCAGGCCAAGCTGCTCAAAGAACATGATCGATGCGGCGTCGCCGCCGTGTTCACCGCAGATGCCGAGCTTGAGGTTCGGACGTGTTGCCCGGCCGTTCTCACAGGCCATCCGAAGCAACTGCCCCACGCCCATGACATCGATCGACTGGAAGGGATGATCCTCCAGGATGCCCGTTTTGGCCGGATCCACATACTCGGGTAGGAAGCGGTCCGCGTCGTCGCGTGACAGGGCCATGGTTAGCTGGGTCAGGTCGTTGGTGCCGAAGCTGAAGAACTCGGCCACTTTAGCCATCCGACCGGCTGCCAGTGCCGCCCGCGGTGTCTCGATCATCGTGCCGACGAGGTACTTCACCTTGCTCTTTCGTTCTTTGAGGATGGCATCGGCTACGGCTCGTACACGTTCCACGAGGATCGTCAGTTCTTTCGCACTCATGCTGAGCGGGATCATGATCTCCGGGCGCACCTTAACCCCCCGCTCCGTGCAGTTGACGGCCGCCTCGATGATTGCCCGGACCTGCATCTCCAGGATTTCCGGATAGGTTATACAGAGGCGGCAGCCGCGGTGGCCCAGCATGGGGTTGGCCTCGCTAAGCTGCTCGACCCGCTTGGCGACATTCTCGATCGAGATGTTCAGCTCGTTGGCGAGGGCCTTTTGGGCTTCACGGTTATCCTTGTGTGGGAGAAACTCGTGCAGCGGCGGATCGAGAAGACGGATCGTCACGGACCGCCCGCCCATGGCTTCGAACAGCCCCTCGAAGTCCCCACGCTGGAAAGGCAGGAGTCTGTCGAGGGCCTGTCGGCGGTTGTCTTCCCTTTTGGCAAGGATCATTTGGCGCATCGCCTGGATACGTTCCGGTTGGGACGGATCGAAGAACATATGTTCGGTGCGGCACAAACCGATGCCCTCGGCGCCCATCTCAACAGCTCTGACGGCGTCGGCCGGTGTGTCCGCGTTGGTGCGTACTCCGAGTCGGCGCCGTTTGTCGCACCAACTCAGCAGCGTTTGGTACTCCGGTGAGGCGCTGGGACGGTCTAGCGGAACTTCCCCCTCGAAGATTTCCCCGGTACCACCGTCAAGGGTAATCGTTTCACCCTCTCGAACGACCTTCTCACCTAGTGTCATGCGCTTGGCCCTGTAGTTGATGTCGAGGGCCCCGCACCCGACAATGCAGCATTTGCCCCAACCACGTGCGACCACGGCCGCGTGCGACGTCTTGCCGCCTGTTTCAGTTAGAATCCCAACCGCCACATGCATGCCGCCGATGTCTTCCGGAGAGGTTTCCTTACGCACCAGGATCACCTTGGCGCCGTCTTGAGCGCGGGTTTCGGCGGTCTCGGCTGAGAAGACCACCTCGCCACAAGCGGCACCCGGCACCGCGCCGATCCCTTCGCCCAGTCGTCTGGTATCCAGCTCCAGGCGTGACACCTGCGGGTCAATAATCGGGTAGAAGAGTCGCTCGATGTCCGCAGGTTCAATCCGGCGGATGGCTTCGTCCTTGGCAATGATTGGCTTGCTGGCGGCGGTGGCGTACAGCTTCGGCAAGTATTTCTTCTTGAGAAGCCGCTTGGCCTCAGCGGCCGACATCAAACCCTTGGTCGCCTGATCAACGGCGATCTTGAACGCGGCGGCCGGGGAACGCTTTCCAGCCCGGCACTGCAGCATGTACAGCCTGCCGCGTTCGATCGTGAACTCCAAATCCTGCATGTTCTTGTAGTGAACTTCCAGGATAACGCGGACGGCCTCAAGCTGATCGTAGATGTCCGGCATGAGGGTCTTGAGCTCGGACAGCTTCATCGGCGTTCGTATACCGGCGACGACATCTTCCCCCTGGGCGTTGATCAACATGTCCCCATAGAGCGTAGTCTCGCCGGTGCTGGGATCGCGCGTGAAGCACACCCCTGTTCCGCTGTCCTCGCCCATATTGCCGAAGACCATCTGGCAGACATTGACGGCGGTACCGGGCAGGCCTGTGATGTTCTCGACGCGACGATAGGTGACCGCTTTGTCGGCCATCCAACTATCGAACACCGCGTTGATAGCGCCTTTGAGCTGCTGGAACGGGTCCTGTGGAAACTCCTCGGTAGTATGCTCGCGATAGATCCGTTTGAACTCAGTGACAAGGTGTTCGAGTTCTTCGGCGTTGACATCAGTATCGATGATTCTCTCACGCGGGCTGCGACCAAGACGGGGGCGGGTCCGCGTCTGTTTCACGACGTCGAACGCGGTCTCGAAGTGTTCACGGTCGATGCCTCTGGCCGTCGAGCCGTACATCATGATGAGCCGGCGGTACGCGTCGAGCGCGAAGCGACGGTTGGAGGCGACATCGGCCAGACCTTCAACCGACTTATCGTTGAGGCCTAAGTTCAGGATGGTCTCCATCATCCCCGGCATGGAGCGGGCGGCGCCGGAGCGGACGGAGACAAGCAGTGGGTCTTTCTCGCCACCGAGCTTCTTCTTGCAGGCGCGCTCCAGCCTGCCAAGCACTTGGCGGACCTCTTTCTCAAGACCTGCGGGCCACCTGCCGCCTTGCTTGTTGTATAGCGCACACGCCCCGGTCGTGATCGTGAACCCGGGCGGTACGGGGAGCCCGATACGCGTCATCTCCGCGAGGCCCGCGCCTTTGCCGCCTAGAAGGTCCTTCTGATCACCATTTCCCTCCGCTTTACCGTCACCGAAGCAGTACACGTTTTTTTTGGTCTTCACGATTGTGTTACCCCGCGTTATTAACCCATTCCCGAAACTCGCGATCCTGCCACGTGATCGCCCAATTATGATCTCGCACGTTCCCAACTCAGCCGGCCTTCGGTCCCAAGCTGTGAGCCCCGAGCATGAAAGTTCACAACCCCGTAGGTACGCGCCAAAGTCGCCCCCTTGACACGCCGATATTCCTGGGAGCCGAATGGAGGCCTTCTCGTCCTATCGAGTTGCGTTTCAATCGGCTTGACTTTCTATGGACCGGGGCATCGGAAACGATCGTTCTAGATAGTCCCACAATTTTGGGTAACCTGTCAAACGGAGGTACCGCATGTTTGACGTTCACGTCACTGAATCGCCGGAGAACTACAGCATTGCTGTTGAGTCTACCCTTTCACTTGATGAGGCCGAGCTTACAGCCGCTTGCGCGAGGGCGGATGCCAAGCCGATGATCCGCCAGGATGCCGCGGAAGACGGAACATCGAGATTCCGAATGGAACTCCCGAAGAACGCCTGGCCATGGGGGCGCGATTCGCTGGTAGAAAACTTATCGGACCACTTGCTGGGGATGGCGTCCCACAAGATTGTATGGAAGGTCGACGGGGCCTCGTTTCCGAATCAGGCGACGACGGTTCTCTGGGAGATGATGAAGCGGAACACGCACGGAGCGAAGCATGAACTGCAGAGCATCCAGGCCGAGTGGATACACGACGTTCGCTCCGACGAAAAGCTGCGCCGTCGCACTGTCGTCACATGGCTGCATGAGTACGAATTCGAGAATCGCCTGAAGGACCGCGTTGAACGCCGCCTGCTTCTGATCGGGTGGATCGATAGCTACCTTGCCGGAGGCGTCGGCGCTGCAAAGCGCTTCGGCACGAAGAACCGCCTTATCCGAACCTAAGGCCATCCAACATAACTTCATGTAACACGCTCTGCATGTGCCGGTGCGGGCTACTGCACCAGGCGGTCCCGGCCTTTGGGAACCAGCTTTGACGCCAGGACGGATTCGCGGCCCATCAGGTGGGCGATGTGGTAGTTGAGCAGGCTGAAGGCACCCGCAAGCGAGCCCGGCGTCATGGAAGGCGCTTGGGCACACCGGCAAATCCGCAACACCACCGCCGACACCTCCCGCTTTTCGATCTGTCCCGGCTCGCAATGGCGACAGATCATGCCGCCCTCAAACGACGAGAAATAGGTCAGGTCGTCCGCCCGACCACACAAGACACACGTATCGAACCGTGGCGAAGAACCAATTGATTCCAGAAGCCGGAGCTGATACGCGACGACCGGTGCGAGCGCTTCTGAGGCGTCCGAAAGCTCAGCCAGTGCCGCGACCACGGCATCGAACAGCTCAACGTGCGGGTCCCAGTCTTCGGTCAGGTGCCCGGTAACTTCAGCCACGTATTCAGCTCCCTGAATCCGAAAGAGCTTCTCGCGCAGGCCCGACAGGCTCCGTGTTTGCTTCCATTCCGTCACCGTGGCGAGATTGGCACTGTGTTCCTGGCGGCTGCTGATCACAACTTGGCCTACATCGAGCAGGTCGATCCCGGTGGCGAATCGCGTCTTCGTACCCCGCTTGATCCCCTTGGCGATGGCCCGAACCTTGCCGTGCTCGCGGGTAAAAAAAACGATCACCTGCGAGGTCTCGGAATAATCGAGACGCCCTAACACAACAGCTTCGTCGCGGATAATAGGCATGGCCTTATCGTATGCGAATGCGGAGTCGTGGTCATCGGGATGGCGCGGGCATGTTCGGCTTCGTGAC
>JBARRC010000488.1:0-1809 GCA_049644045.1 Phycisphaerae bacterium | reverse complement strand
GACCAGATGTGCTCGATGCCACCCGCGTCGGGGCGATGGAGAACAGCCCAACGCCCGTCAAACTGCTGTGGGAACAAGGCGGCATCTTTGTTGTTCGGCGAAAAGATCAGCCCGATGCGTTTCGCTTTTATCAGATCGTCGCTACGTGCGATTGCGACCGCCGCCCCACGTGAAGAATATGCTGTGTAAGCGATGTACCACGTTTTCTCCTCAGGGAAGTAGGTGACCCGGGCGTCCTCGCAACCCCACATCTCGTAGCGCCATCGACTTTGGCCGTAGCGCAGGATCGGCTCCGACTCGATGTGCCACCCAGTGACACCATCTCTGCTGCGGGCAACGTAGATGCTCGAGTAGCCCGCATGGTCCTCCACACGAAGAAGCAAGACAACCTCGCCGTTCTGTTCCGTTGCGCCAGGATTCAGCACCGCCGCTGCAGGGAACGGCATGCTGCCCGGCGTCAAGAGTGGGTTGTCCGGTACGCGATGGAAAATGGGTTTCATCACAGTCCTCACAGTAAGAGCCACAACAGCAAAGGTTATATACCAGTGCGAAATGGGTGCAAGGCGCTCGTACGGCCTGTCCCCGCCCGCTGAGCGTCCATCTTCGTCTTCTCGACACGCGGGCTTCGCCACGGTATGATTCAACCATCTTAGGTCATCGGCGTGCTGGCTTCCCTGGTCGGTTTAGCACGCGATACGGCCGCCCTCCCGTCGCCGCTGGCCGACGATCTTGAGGAACTCGCAGAACTCACTTATCGCCAGGGGCGTAGAGTAGCGATCATCATCATTGGCTCGACCGTCCTACTTGTTGGAATAGCGATGTTGGTCCTGCCCGGCCCGGCGATCATCGTGATTCCGATCGGCTTATCCATCCTGGGAACCGAGTTCATCTGGGCCCGCAAGATGCTGCGCCGCGTGAAGTCGCAGGCGCGCCGGATGTCCCACTCGGTCGGCCTGGATGAGTATCTACCCAAGTTCACCACGGAAGACGAAGCGTCGGATGCCAAATCAACTTCTACTTCGCGGGATACGCCAGAGAACTGAAGGGGCCTTCCCAAGCTTGCTGGAAAACGGGCCGAGGTAGATCCTGTCGGTTATTGGCTTGGCCAACCAAGCTCGGGGGTTACCCCATGCGCAAGAGCATGCCGCTGAGCGGGTGAACGTTACAGCGCCGCCCGTTGGTGATGCAAGGAGAAGTTCTCCTTCAGGGATCTCGTACGGAGCAGACCGCGTCGATGATGGTATCAGGAACACGCCCGCCTGCCCCAACATGGCATGTATGCGAGGCAGCCTGCGGTGCGGTGATGACCTGTCGCTGCAGCCAGGCTAACATGCCCATCTGGATTTGGCGTAGCACTGTGGATTGAACCGATGACCCGACAAGCTGCCGAAGGCGGCCCCGTTCAACTCGCACGTAATCTCGGCCTCTTCGACATCACCATGGTAGGTGTCGGTGCCATGATCGGCGCCGGCATTTTCGTGCTGACCGGGATCGCCGCGGGACCGGCCGGACCGGCGCTGATTCTGGCATTTGCCCTCAACGGGATTGTTACCTTCATTACCGCGATGGTGTACGCTGAGCTGGGTTCGGCGATTCCCGAAGCCGGAGGTGGATATCTGTGGATCAAGCAGGGTCTCCCTGCTTGGAATGGCTTCCTGGCGGGATGGATGAGCTGGTTTGCCCACGCTGTCGCCGGCAGCCTTTATGCGTTGGGATTCGGCGCGTACCTGGCCTCCGTTCTCGCGGGTTTTGGCTGGGCCCCGTCAGGGATCTCCGAAGACCATCTCGCCAAAGCGCTAGCTGTTGCGG
>JBARRC010000487.1:0-2498 GCA_049644045.1 Phycisphaerae bacterium | reverse complement strand
TTCTGCAAAAAGACCTTCAAAGTACGCTTGGTTAAGGGCTAGTTCGCTTTGAATCGCGGCGATGCGAACCGGCGACTCCACGTAACCGCGATCATGGACATGGTGGATGTCGTGCTTGTCGTTTATGACCAGGGCGACGCAGGCACGTACGACGCTCGGCCTTGTGCTTGGCGCCTTAGTGCCGGCATCAGGTTTATGGTATCGGGTCTCTCTGACACGGATGGGATCATCGCGAAAGGAATTGACGACCATCGAGATGAAATCGGGCGGACAAATCTCCGCGTACTTGCGCTCCAGTATGGCGCGAACCACTTGGCGCGTCTTACTTCTCGTAAGCGGGTGCCCGCTGTCCAGGTTGTCGTACATCAGATAGGGCATATCAAGCTGCCCTGCCTTGATCGGGGCGTGATATTCGTTTCCGGTCAGCGGACGCACGCCGAACCGCTCGTAGAATCGAAGTCTCGCGATATTCTGCTTGAGAAGAGAACGGTCCGCTACGCGTTCCGGATCATCCGGAGAACATTCGAAGAACAGGCCGATGGCATCGCTGGCCGCAGCTTCTTCGCGCACCCGGGCGTACAACGTACCTCCGACACCACCGCCGGTACCTCGCAGAGTCGCAGCGATGTAATCGAGAAACCAGAAACGGATTCCCGGCTCGTGCAAAACCAGGGCGAACCCGCGCACGTTGCCGTTTACATCGTCGGAAACGTAGAGGGACCTACGGAATCTGTACTTTAACGGATTCCGCAGCCTCTCCGGCAACGCGTCGATCTCGTCGGCGTCGACGTCGGGGAACTGACCCCGCAACATCTGCTGGACCTGGGAAATCTCACGGGCGTCAATGGGAAGCAGGTCGTCGAATACCCGGCGAATCCTAAGCATGAAACGCCACTTCCTTCCCTGCGTAAGGCGTCATCGCCGCGGCAATTATGCGCTCAATGACCTCTTCACTTGCCAGGCCGTGACGTTGGGCGGCGGCCATGAAGCCCGCATCCGTCGAGAGACACGGATTCACGTTGACTTCCAGAACCCACGGCCGGCCGAATCCGTCGACGCGAAAATCCACTCTCGCGTATCCGCGTAGCCCGAAAAGGTGCCAGCACTTCACCGCCAGCATTCGAAGAAGCTCGAGGAGGCCGTCGTCGGAGCCTGGAAAATTGAACCGCCGAGAGGTCGCGCCGTGCTCAAAGGAGCCTTCGCTCCATTTTGCAGCGTAGCCCACGATGCGGGGCTTGTCCGGGGGATAATCGACGAACTCAATCTCGGCCACGGGGAGCACTTCTACCTCGTCGCCGTCCGCCAGGAGCGACAAGTTAAACTCGCGACCCTCCACAAACTGCTCTGCAAACACCTCTCCGTAGCGCTGCGAGGCCGCTTGGATCGCCGCATCGAGTTCACTCCGCCGCGAGATGGGCACGACGGCGTTGTCCTCGATACCCACGGACGCATCCTCCCATGCCGGCTTGACGATGCAGGCGCACGGCGGCGTGACCTCCCACAGCGAGGGCGCTTGTGGGTAGTGCCAGGCCGGAGTCGGAACGCCGTGCTGATGCAGCCATGCCTTGGTGAGTGGCTTGTTCGTGGTCAGAAGGGATGCGATGCTTCCGCCGCCCGTGAATGGAATCCGCCAGGCTTCGAGCATCGCCGGAACGACATGGATTAATCGGCCATGTCCCGCCAACGACTCGACAAGGTTGAACACGAGGTCGGGTTTCGACTGCCGGAGCCTGGTTGACAGTTGGTTGAGATCGAGACCCACGTCCGCCGTGGCGACTTGGTGACCCAGCTTGCGCAGCGCGTCTCCCACGAACGTCGCCTGATGAAGGGCGTCGACTTCATCGGGTCGGCTGCTTTCCGTGACGGCGTCGTGTAAGATAGTAACTTTCACGCTGATAACGCCGGTGCGACCGACGCACGCACGTCACCGCGGAGCTTGTCGGGAATACGTTGCATCGCGGACGTGACAATGCGATCAATGAGCTCGACGTAGGTCATTCCGACGGCCGTGCACAGGATCGACAAGTCCGAATGCGTGGGGTGCAACCCCGGCAACGGATTGACTTCAAGGACGAAGAGGTTCCCATGCTCGTCGCCGCGCAGATCGACGCGACCGCCGTCGCGACAGCCCAACGCGCGCCACGCCGACGGACCGCGGCGCGAGAACATATCGGCACAGATTCTCGCATTGTTCCTTGTTCACGTATAGATCAATTCATAAAATCTGCAACATTTGATTTGACGGCTGCAACATTGGGAAGTATACTGCAAGTATGAGGCTCAACTACTCAACCTACGAAGTGCGGGAACGAGCGGTGAAAGCGGTACTGAAGGCACATAGCGTCAGCGAGGTGGCTGATACCTATGATGTTCATCGTTCAACCCTTCATCGCTGGGTAAGTCGGTACGAAGAGAGTGGCTCGTTTGAGGGGCTCGCCAGGAGACCGGGAAGTGGCCGGCATAGAATCCTGGATGAGAAGCGGCTCAAACGCCTTTAT
>JBARRC010000486.1:0-9557 GCA_049644045.1 Phycisphaerae bacterium | reverse complement strand
CCCACCAGTAGGGTGGGCACTGCCCACCACTAAGGCACCGCACTGCCCACCAGTAGGGTGGGCACTGCCCACCACTAAGGCACCGCACTGCCCACCACTAAGGCACGGCGCTGCCCCTCAGCCTCCTCGCGCCACTGCTTGAGCTTCATGCCCAAGGTCCGCACGCCCATGCCCAACGCTTTGGCTGTTTTGACCCGGTGGCCATTAAACCTTGCGAGCGTCCGCTCGATGAGTTTCCGTTCCATGTCCTCGAGCATCCTCCCCTCGCGCAGGGGCCCTAATCCCCCCACCTCCGGAGAGTTCGGGTGCAACCATGGCTCGATCAACTCGGCCGTCATCGTGTCGCTCGTGCACAGCGTCGCCGCTCGCCGGCAGAGGTTCTCCAGTTCACGAACGTTGCCGGGCCAGTCGTAGCCGCTCAACAACCGCATGGCCCCCGGGGCCACCTGCAACGCCCGGGATCCTTCATGGACCGCAGCCTGCCTGAGGAAGTACTCGACGAACTCCGGAATGTCCTCGATCCGCGCTTGCAACGGGGGCACCGAGACGGGCAGAACGTTCAGCCGATAGTAAAGATCGGCGCGGAATTGCCTGCGTGCGACCCAGTCTTCCAAGTTTCGATTCGTAGTGGCGACGACGCGGACATCAACTCGCCGGGTGACACTGCTGCCGACCCGTTCGAATTCATTCTCTTGTAGAACGCGGAGCAGCTTCGCCTGCAGCGGAAGGGCCATCTCCGATATCTCGTCGAGCATGAGCGTCCCGCCGTCGGCCAACTCAAATCGACCCCTGCGCGTGCGGTCCGCGCCGGTGAACGCACCGCGCTCGTGCCCGAAAAGCTCGCTCTCCAGCAGGTTGGCTGATAACGCGGCGCAGTTTAAGCAAAGCATGGGTCGATCCGCCCGCGGCGACGCCCGGTGAATGTAGGAAGCCACCAGTTCCTTCCCCGTACCCGATTCGCCGGTAATCAGTACGGTCGCGTGGCTGGCAGCCACTCGATCCAATTGTTGTTGCAGCGCGGTCATCGCCGCCCCGGACCCCACCAGTTCGCGGCGCGTGCGCAGATCGTCAACCGAAGCGCGAAGAGCTTCGTTTTCGCGCCGCAACCGCGCGTGCTCCAGCGCTCGCTCGATGAGAACCACCACGGTATCGGCATCGAAGGGTTTTTGAAGGTAGTCGAACGCACCCAGCTTCATCGCCTCGACCGCAGTGGACACGGTCGCGTAGGCTGTCATCATGATGATCGGCGTGTCGCAGCCGCTGGCTCGTACTTCCCTGATCAACGTCAACCCGTCCATCCGCGGCATCTTCAAGTCAGCAAGGATAAGGTCGAAGCCGCCGCTTTTGATCGCGGTAATCGCCTCGACCGGGTCGGCAAACGTCGTCACCGTGTGATCCTCGCGCATCAGCGCCGCTGACAGTGACTCCCTCAGGATTTCCTTGTCGTCCACGACACAGATGTGGGACATCTACTCGTTTCCTCCCTCTGCGTCAGAAAAAAAGGTGGGCACGGCCCACCCTACACTGCTCCCTCTGCGTCAGCATGATGACTCTCGCAAGCCAGCGGCACGGATAGCACGAACGCCGCCCCTCCGCCGCTTCGATGGCTCGCGCTGATGGAACCCCCATTGGATTCCGCGATTCGATGCACGATCGCCAACCCTAAACCGGTTCCCGTCTCTTTGGTGGTGAAGAACGGGTCGAAGACGCGTTGCAAACGCTCCGGGACGATCCCTGGACCGTTGTCCTCGACCACAATGCGGAAGAAACCGTCATGCCCGGAGCGACCGACTGGAAAGTCGGTCCCACAGACGCGAATCCAAACTTGCCCGCGGTGGGCAGTGCCCACCCTACCCATGTCCGACCCGGCTGCGTCGAGCGCATTGAAGATCAAGTTCGTCAGCGCCCGCTCGATCTGTGTGGGATCACAATGCAGTTCCACGGATTCGAGCGCGGCATCGACACCGATGTCGATATTGAGGGCTCGGGCCTGCGGGGCGGTCTGGATCAACGCGCTGTCCACAATCTTTGCGAGCAGAACCGGTTGCCGATTCGGTTCGGCATCGCCTGCAAACGCCAGGATATCGCCCACAATGGCTTCGAGATTCTTCAGGCCGGCCGCCACCTTGCGCACGAGCTCACGCTGCGGCGGCCTGTCCACAAGGTCGCGATCGAGAAGCGAGACAAACAGACCGATGCCGCCTAACGGGTTACGTATCTCGTGCGCGACACCGGCGGCCATCTCCCCCAACGCCGCCAGCCGCTCGCGCCGCTGCAGTTCCTTGTTCTTCTCGTGAAGCTCCTCGCGGAGACGGCAGACCTCGCGCTCCAACACCTCATGCGAGCGTTTGAGCCGCTCGGTGACGTCGTTGTACGCCCGGAGAATCGTGACAATATCGGGGTCGCTGGTGACACTCACTGGCAGGATCGTCATCGAGAACCCTCGTCCACATAATCCAGGCGAGGGGTGCGGCCCGCCGGAGCGCGATAGGCCGAGATTGCCTGGCTCGTTGAGTGCGTGGTGCACAACGCCTTCGCAACCGACTGCTTCCGCGCGGACAAGACCCTCGCGTCTTGTTCATCGCTCTCGATGATTCGGCGCAGTCGCCGCCGGACCTCCTCCCACAAACGATCCGCCTCGGCCCGCTGGGGGTTTGAGAGCCGCTCCCGATACGCGGCCCATCTGCGGCGGACGGGCTCAAGCCGCGTCGCGAGACCGGCCAGTCTCTCCAAGAGCTTCTGGCGGTCCGCCAGCAGCATCAGCAACGGGCCGGCATCCTCCGCCGTCACCAGCGACTGCTGTCGTACAGCCAGGGTCTCCAGCTTGACATACAGCGACGCCTGCTCGCGAAGCAGACCCAATACATCTTCCGGAGAGTTTACCGCCTCAACCGTCCTATCGCCGCTCGTCGTCATCATTGTCTAAAACAGCTCGGATCGACCAAGCCAGTCAAAGTATCGTTTCCAATCCTTCCGCGTTTCCGGTGACACTAACGTGTCAAAGGCTTCGTTGGGTATGGCGTCCACCAGCACCAACGCGCGCGCCAGCGCCGCCCGCGCCTCCTCGGGTTGACCGAGGAAAACGTGGCTGTTGATGATCTGGACGTGCGCCGCCAGTGCACGCGGCGTGTCCTTATACGTCCCTGCCGCTTCCTCATACAGCTTCAGCGCCCGGCGGTAGTTGCGGGTCTCGAAATAGCAGTCGGCCTCGTACAGGGTTGCGTGGCGCAGATAGACCCTCTCCAGTCGATTCAACGTGGCCGGATCGCGGAGTTCGTATTCCGTGATCAACTCGCGGTAGAGTTGCTGCGCTGCCTGGAACCGTGCGGTGGACTCGTCGTGTATTTGCTTAATCTCACCGGCGGACATCGCCTCCGCGATCTCAGCCCTCAACGCAAGCCCGCTCCGGCGGAAGGAGTCTGCCAGTAGGAAGCGCGTTTTTCCCGCCCGTGGATCATTGGGGTACCGCGCCAGCGCCTCCTCCAACGTGGCGATCGCGCGCTCAAACTCTCCATGCCGGTTGACCACCTCACCGAGCAGGAACAACGCGCTGGCGAATTCGGGCGCCTGCGGCGTGAACACCTCCGAGGATTCCAACACCACACGCAGCGTCTTTTCCGCCAAGTCCTCGTAATCCGGCCCCATCGCCAGGTAACACTGAACCAGTGGGACCAGCGCCCGCGACCCGTCGAGCGTGCGGGGGAACCGTCGGTAGCACTCCTGATACGCTTCGATGGCGGCGGCCAACCGCCCGGAGGCCTGCCCGATCTGCCCGATCCGCAGCAGCGCACGCGGCACAAGCGGGTTTTCGGGACGCTCCGTCGCATACGCCCGATAGAGCTTCGCGGCGCGGTCGCGCTCACCCGCCATGGCGTATAGCTCAGCCGCGCGCCAGCTCGACGAGGCTGCAATCCGCTCGTTTAACGCGTTGACCTGCGCAAGCTCGAGGTACGTTGCGGCCGCTTCGGCATTCAACGCTCGCGACTCGTCGCGAGAGGCTTCCCTCGGCTGGTCCGAAGGGGCACAATCCTCACTCGGTCGCTCATCCCGTCGGGCAGCAAAAAGGGACAACACCTGCGCAAGCTGCTGGAGATGCAGTGTCGTCTGCTCGATGTTGTTACGATCGACCAGCGCCGTAGCGAGCCGCGCATACGCAACCGACTCTCCCAGACGGCCTGCCACGCGCTGCGTCTCGGCCCTCACCGCCAGGGAGGTGCGCAAAGCGTCAAGATTCACCAGACGCTGATCGGCCGGCGCGGTCAACTCTTCGATCGCGATACGGTAGGCGTCGAGCGCCTCCTCGTGATGCTCCAGCATGGCAAGGGCTTCGGCCAGGCCGAGGCGACTGGCCACAGCGTACGGCCCGTCAGGGTGGTGCGTGATGACGTCTTCAAAGAAGGAAAGCGCCTCGAGGGGACGTTGCGGGCCGTCATCGCTCATCACCACACACCCCAGCAACCACCCCGTCATTGCGTGGACCTCATTCACTTGCTCAACCCGGTTGCGTACGGTGCGGAGGTGAGTCTCGGCTTCGTCATAGTGACCGGTTTTGTAAAGCAGCCATGCCTCCAGATAGCTGAAGCGATCACGCAAGTCGGAGGCATGGAAGCGTTCCCGATGGCGCGTCAGCAACGTGGCAGCCTCCTCGAGTCTGCCCAACGCCTCATAGATGTCGAGTTTTCTTTCAATCGCCCAAAACGCCAGGTCCAGCCGATCGTCCCCAACGTCGGCAAGGAACCGATCGAGCAGCTCGTTTGATTGTTCAGGTGAGGTCTCGAGCCGGTCCAACATCAGCGCAAGTACATGCCTGCGCAGATCCATGGGATGCTTAACGCCTCGCTCCAGCGCCGTTTTGAAATGCTCTACCGCGCTTACGAACTCCCCCTGCCATTCCAGCGCGCGACCCATGTTCTCATAATCATTCCCGGTAAGCGTCGTTTGTGTAGGGTGGGCACTGCCCACCTTTTGGGCACGCGAGGCTGCGTGTTGGTAGTGATCGATGATCTGCCGCCCGGCATCGGCGATACGGATACCCTTGCGTTCGGCCGATCCGTATCGCGCGCGGGCGAGTTGCAGGTGAACCGGCGCGCGATCGGCATCCGTAGACTGCTCACGTATCAAGAGAAAGTCGCCGAACTCAATCGCGCGGTCGTAGAACCCGCCGGAGACAAGCGTGTCGAGATACTCGACGGCTTCGCTGAGCGGCAACCGTGCAGGGGTGGGTCGGACGCGGAGGAGGACGCCGGCCAGCATGACAAGTGAAAGCAGAAGAAGCGGAAGCTGCCACTTGCCAGCCGCCCGATCCTTCAAGGTTTCCCACTGCGGCATCGTACCCATCCTGAGCGAGGTCTCGCAATGCGTCGCGTCCTCCTGACGCGGTCCGAAGTGAATGTCGGCAAACCTTGCCCTTCAGCTTGACCGCAATGGGATGAGCGAGAGGCGCAACTCACAGGGGTGAAAAGCCCAGCCGCCCGCCGTGGTTTTCAGCCCTGTGGTTCGCCATGGATGAACCCCAAAGACCTGGCCAGGCTGCCCGATCTCGCAGGCTCAAGAAAAACGGAGGGATGGGTCTGCGCAAAAGCAATCGGCGGCAGAGCGCAAAGATCTGCGCCCTGCCGCCGACTTCGCGTGAACCACGCAAGGTGGTCAACGTGCGTAGCGGCTCGATACGCCTAGAAATTCACGGGGCAATCGTGATTGGAGGCGACCATCTTGGCCTTGGTCAGCGTGATGTATGGATTCTCGCTGATCTTGGTGACGAAGAGGGGCTCGGCCCCAACGATGTTGATCAGCGGCGAGCGACCCGGCGCCACACCATCCTCGGGGACGCGCAGCAGGTGACCGCTCCAATTGCAGATGTAGCATCCCGGATCCTGGATGCTCTCAAACGGGACCTTCGTACCGACAGTGGTGGCCCACTCCTGGTTCTGGTTGTACTGCGTACCAGTGGTCATTGACATCTCTCCTTCTTGGCCTTGTGGCCTTCTGAAACCGGATGAACGAAATACGTGCCTGACGATCGGCGCCAATCGTCAGAGGCGGGGGACAACGACGACCCCAACGTTACCCTCCCCATATCGGATGGGGCAGCACGCGGCTCAAGCTAACGCAAGAATATTCTCGCCCCCAGGAATAAGCCCCCAACGAAGTGAAGAATAGGTCTCGTTACAGGCCCTTAAACTGCCGGTTGGGTCGGGCGGGCCTCGACTCGAACGGATTCTGGCGGACCGAATTGCCCGGCTGCGCTGCCCTGGTTGACGGCGATCTCAAGCAAACCGCCGCCGCCGATCAGAGCGATCGGCTCCCCCACAGCCACGTCGGAGAAGGCGGAACGAACCGGCCCGATCGATATCCCGTTCACCAGCACCTCCCAGACGTGATCGCGCCCGCGCGTACCGATAAGTTGCTCCCGTCCGATGTTAGTCACCATCGTGCCGAAACGGTCCACGTAAAGCACACCGCCGTGTACGGTATCACCAGTCGCTTCCGCGCGCTGCATTCCCGGCAGCATTTCCAATCGATCGGTGACACGGCCGAACTGACGTGGCTTGACGCCGTTGGCCAGGTGGGCGGCCACCGGAGCCATCATGTCACGACCGTGAAACGTCGTCGACAACTCGGGCATGAAATAGCGTCGATCCTCGACAACGTACATCGCTTCGACCGGAATGTCGCGATGCACCAGTGTCACCAACCCGTTGTCCGGCGCGATGATGCACCGGTCGGCATATTGCCCCAGGATGATCCGCCGGTCAGAACCCACGCCCGGATCAACAATGGCCAGGTGGATCGTCCCCGGCGGATACCAGGGCCAGATCTGTCGCAACACGAAGGCGCCGTGTGAGACGTTGTGCGGTTCTATGTCATGTGTGACGTCAACGATGTGGACATCAGGGGCAATCCCCAGAATCACCCCCTTCAGCGCACCGACATAGTAATCCCGCGTGCCGTAATCGGTTATCAAGGTTACGATAGACATAGTCGGCTTTCCGTCAAAACAATGTAAATTCTCACGTAACCGTCCCGTAAGTCAACGAAGCCGCCGGGCGTTTCAAGTGACGGTAGGTCGCGGATTGGTCGACAATCACGTACACTGCTGCGCGATGCAACGGTAACCACGTGAATGGTCAACGTGTTTGAGTCCCCACCGTGAGTCGCACGTCGATGGTGGACGAACAACATCAGGAAGAGGCGTCGCTCGCTGCTCGACGGCGGATGGTTGAGGACCAGATTCGCTGCCGTGGTGTACGCGACCAGCGCGTCCTCGACGCCATGTTGACCGTGCCGCGCGAGCGCTTCGTTCCCGCCGACGTCAGATCCGCCGCCTATGAAGACCGCGCCCTGCCGATTGGCCATGGACAGACCATCAGCCAACCGTACATCGTAGCACACATGACCGAGAAGCTTTCGGTCGGGGTCGATGCCCGCGTTCTGGAAATCGGGACCGGAACCGGATATCAGACCGCGGTTCTGGCCATGCTGGCGAAGCACGTATTCACTGTGGAACGTATCGCAGCCCTACAAGAGCGGGCGGCCGCAGCCCTTGCCGATCTCGACCTCCCCAATATCACCATGTCGATCGGGGACGGGAGCCTTGGTCTGCAAGCCCACGCTCCGTACGACCGCATCCTGGTGACTGCTGCGGCGCCCCGGGTCCCGACCTCGCTGACCGATCAACTCGTCGACGGCGGCATCCTGATCATCCCGGTCGGAGGCAAAACCCACCAGACGATCGTTCGCGTGGTCCGCGAGGGGCGTCGGACAATCGAAACGCCGACGTTGGCGTGTCGGTTCGTCAAGCTGATTGGACGGGAAGGCTGGCGCTGAGTGGGGACTCAAACACGTTGACCATTCACGTGGTCACCCAGCTGCATCGCTGTGTAGGGTGGGCCTTGCCCACCATGTTTTCTGTGTAGGGTGGGCCTTGCCCACCATGTTTTCTATCCCCCACCCTTTTTCTTCGCACGACCAATGCCTTGCAGCGGATCTTTGCGGGTGTAAACAAGCGGAGCATTGCATTTCGGGCAGTGAAGCCCCTCCTCCGCCGAGACCCAGCTTTGACCGGGCCACCGAACCTGAGACACCTTCGCGACACCGTCATCACCAACGGCGAAGCGAACGGCAAGCTCGTAGGAACCGTGATCGAGACAGGTGTACCGGGCCACCGGATAGGCTGCCCGGTCGCACGTCCAGCAAAGTCTCGGCTTGGTCAATCCGTCGGTGTCGAAGGTATGCCCGGCGGCACGGAAGGAATGCCCAGCCGCACACTTCCACTCCAGCTCCACATTGGCGAGCGTTTGCCGATACGGCTGGACCACCTCCTCGGTCCGCCACAAGCGCCAGACCGCCAGCAGCACGACGGCCGCCGCCGCCGCAGCCACCAGGCTTACGTTCGCGGCGCGCAAGCTCCCCCGGGGTTTGACAATGCGCACCTTACGTCGTGTAGGGTGGGCCTTGCCCACCGTGTTTTCAGTGGAAGGGGCCCCGTCGGGCTGCGAAGTACGGTGGGCCCCGCCCACCGTGTTTTCAGTACCGGCAGATGACATTATTCTGTCGGTGCCGGACCGGTCCACCAGAAGAGCCGATCCCTGGCAAACGAGTAATGAAAGAGGTGAAGTTCGTTGCAGAAGGTGCACCCAGCCCTCGCACACGTCTCATAGTATCGCCTCATCGGCTTTTGCATGATGTCCGATGTCCTCACCCCGCGTACGCCCGTGTCAAGGGTCAGCATATTGATGCCGCGACCGTGACGCATCGTAAGCCACGGCTCCGGGGGCTGCTCCACAAACGGACTGTACCCGTCATCCCATGGCAGCAGACTGTCGGAACGCACCGGTCCAATCGGGCCCGGCCTTGGCGCGGGTGAATGCCCCACAATATCGGGACCAAGATCAGCCAGAAGAATCGTGTCAAGGGGGCGACTCGGCCGGCGACGATCAAGATCGGTCAAAGCCCCATCGCCGCTGGTCATGATGAAGCTGTTGATCCCGTAGCTGGCATAATCCCCGATGTGGGGGGCCGTCAGGTCTCCGCGGATCTTGAGCATCCGGTATCGGAAGGGATCCTCCGGGCATGTCAGGATCAGCGGATCATTAAGATACGTCGGGAAGAGCTTAAGGAACCAGGGGTCGGGCTCTCGGATTGCTCCAATCCCAGTAGTTGGCTTATCGATGTCTGGAAGCCAGCCATCATTATCATACTGGTAGAGCGCCAAGCTGTGCCCGATCTCACGCAAGTTGTGCATGCAGACCGTGTCTCTGGCCATCGTCATTGAACGCTTCAGCGAAGGGATGAGTCCAGTGATCAAGACTCCGATCAGGGCTATTACAACGAGCAACTCGATCAGCGTCGTTGCTCGCCGTCGAATCCCAGATCGCGCGCAGTCCCGACACCCAAATGGCACGCAAAAGTGACGCATGGCCAAACTGTACTTATAGGATATACCAAACGGCGTTTGAACGCAACGCTTTTTTACATTATCGTCTCATATTACGTGGCGTCTGAAGCAATTCGACACCGTTTCAAGCGTCTTGCTAAATAATAAATTTGCACTACAG
>JBARRC010000485.1:0-1523 GCA_049644045.1 Phycisphaerae bacterium | reverse complement strand
ATCTGCAAAAGCAATGAAGAAAAAATCATCCTGACACCTTTTTTTCCTCGAGCTGCTGGAGTCGTTTTTCCAAGGCACGGAATCGTTGTATCAACTCCGGCAGCTTGCGTGCGGAGGCCTCCTGGCGGAGGAAGCGTTGATTGTCGGTGGCTGGGATTCCGCGGACGACCTTGCCATCAGGGATGTTGCTCATAACGGTGGACTTCGCCGCGACCTGCACACCGTCGCCGATGTGCCGGTGATCGGAAACGCCCACCTGCCCGGACAAGACCACGTGGTGCCCCAGCGAAGAGGAACCCGCAATGCCACACTGGGCGATGAGGATGCAATCCTCGCCGATGTCGACATTGTGCGCGATCTGAACGAGGTTGTCGATCTTCGTACCGCGGCCGATCCGTGTCACGCCGCTGCGTGCCCGGTCGATGGCACTGTTGGCGCCGATCTCGACATCGTCCTCGATGACCACCGTCCCGATCTGCGGGATCTTGCGATGTTGACCGCCGCGCTGGAGGTACCCGAAGCCATCCGCTCCGATCGTGGCGTTGGGATGGATGACGACCCGATTACCGATGGTGACGCGCTCGCGGATGACGGCGTTGGGCCACAGCACGCAATCGCACCCGATGCTCACGTACGCCCCAATGTACACGCCGGGATAAAGCTGTGTGCCGGCGCCAATCACTGCGCCCCGGCCTATGTGAACGTTGGCACCAATAGCCGCACCCTCAACGACGGCGTCCGGGCTGACCGTAGCCGTGGGATGAACGCCCTGTTCCATGCTGTCGGGTGGAGGTGCCAGATATCCGAGGACCTCACTAACCGCCGCATCGGGGTCCGCCACACGTATGAAGGTGCGATCCGGCGGCAACGAGCAGCCTTCCGGCACCAGCACGATGCCGGCCCTTGACTTGCGAACCCGCGGCATGACGTCCGGCGAACCGACCCACGAGAGTGTGTCGGGTCCGGCTTGTTCCAGCGTGGCCACGGCGCGGATCACCCGGCTTCCGTCGCCAATGAGTGATCCCTCAAGGCGACGGGCTAACTCGGCAGCCGTGATAGAGGGTTGGTCTGGCATTTCCGTCATCCTTTTGTTTGTCTTGGCCGAGAGTCTTACTCCTCTTTACGTTTCGCCTCAAACACGCCGTTGGGCTGATTGAAGAAGGCTGTGACGCCCCCGTCCTCGCTGATGACGAACTTCACGCTGATGCCGGAGATTCCCTTCAAGTTGAATTCGTCATCGCGGTCCGGAACCAGTTCAAGCGCGGGCTGGCCTGCGACGTTGACCGTCAGCACGTTGCCCTTGAGGGTGATGTTGATCGTCTGGCCTGCGATCTCGTACTCACCGAGGAACTGCGCGAGGTATTCCGGGTCGGACATGCGCGTGTCGGGCATGCGTTTGAAGATGATCTCGTCGACCATCATCTCGAACGGCGCGGCCACGGCGTCGACATCGCCCTTCATGTTTGTGAGGAACCGGATTCTCATGTCCTCGAAGGTGTGGTCGTCCGGGGTCTCCAGACCGT
>JBARRC010000484.1:0-6413 GCA_049644045.1 Phycisphaerae bacterium | reverse complement strand
GCGCCCGATGTGACTGTATACGTAGGCGGGATTGAGTTTCGTGGTCCCGACCAGATCGGCGCCGAGGTAGCGCGCGAACCCCTTGACCCGGCGTGTGAACTCCTCTGGTGAGGCCTGAACAGGGGATTCCTCGATTGGATCAGGCTTCCAGTCAACCTTACGTGTTATTCCTTCGAGGACGTCGAAAGTCGCGGCCTGGAATGGTGAGGCCAGTCGGTGATATGTCTTCGCTCCCGGATGAGCGAGCCGCGGCAGAGCCCGCACGTCCTCGTCGAATTCTACCTTCTCCGGGTGATGGCGATAGTATTCTTCAAACTCCGGTGTGCCGGGTTTGAGCCGGTAGAACCGGTAAAAAACGACATCCCGTTCGTCAACCCGCTCCTGCTCCCCCCGAATTTGCATCTGAGGGATGGACCCGATGGGCAGCGTAAGAAGCAGAATGGCCAGACCACTAACAACCAGAAGGCCCAAGACAATCCACGGTCGAACGGCAAAGTCCAGAAGAAGCAACGCGGTGAACAAGCCCAACATCGGCAAGAACAACGAAACTGCAACCCCTACGGCCCGCCATCTCCTCTCGTGAAGAGACGTGATGACAAAAGCCAGAACACCCAGGCCAATTCCTGTGAATCCAAGCCAGCCGACAATCAGTATCCAGCTCATCATGCTTCAACTGTTTCATTCAACTGTGTTCGTGCGGAAGCCGCATCCTGGCAGCCCACACCTTCAACCTTTGTCCGTGCAGGCGGCAACGATCTGCGTCCTCATGTCCTCTGCTGGCTCTCGACGGGTTCGGCTCATGTGTGGCATCTTACCGACTTCGGTCCTGGTGTTGAAGCCGCGGCCGATGTCCGGAACATCCTTTGGAAGTCGTTGCCTTGCAGGCGAGCAGGCAGACCCGTAGACATCGCGTTGCTCGTGCCCTTTCCTTTACCGACGTCCTCGGGTTGAATATCGGTCCCGATGACAACCTACGCCGCGAATCTCGAGGTCGTGCCCGGTGTGCGATTCTCTCCTGCTCCGCCGTGGCAGGTACTGCGCCGAGTGCGGGAGCCGAACTTGAGATAGGCATCCGTTTCCCGACTGGATCGGTCTGCGTATAATCGCGACATGCGCTACGAAGGAACCGTCTATCGCCCGCCCAGCGAGGCCGACTCTTATCTCCTCCAGGCCACCATCGGTTGTTCGTGGAATCACTGCACCTACTGCGCCACGTACCAAGGCAAGCAGTTCCGGGTACGCCCCTTGGATGAAACGCTGGAGGACATCGCCATGGCCGGCAGCGCGTTCGGCGATCGGGTTCGCAAGGTCTTTGTCATGGACGGCGATGCTCTGGCGATGGAACTCGAACTGTGGGAGCCGATCCTCCAAGCGCTTAGTGCTACCTTTCCTAACCTGCGCCGGGTAAGCTGCTACGCCACAGCCTTGAACCTGCTGGCTAAGTCCTCACAAGAGTTGAGGCGCTTACACGATCTGGGCCTGAAGCTGCTCTACATCGGCCCGGAGTCAGGCGACGACATCACGCTGAAACGCATCGCCAAAGGAGCCACCTCGGCCGATCATGTCGAGGCCGCGGTCAAAGCCCGCAAGGCCGGCATGAAGCAATCGCTGATCTTCCTGCTGGGCGCCGGCGGCACCGAGCGCAGCATCGAACACGCCACGGCCTCCGCCGGACTGGCCACAGCCATGGACCCCGAATTTCTGTCCACATTGACTCTGATGCTCATTCCCTCCACACCGATTCACCGGCTTTCCGAAAGCGGGCGCTTTCAGATGCCGAGTGTCGAAGATCTCTTGCGCGAGCTGCGCATCATGGTCGCCGAGGCCAACCCCACCGATGCCATATTCCGCTCCAACCACGCCTCCAACTATCTGCCTATCGGGGGCAGGCTCCCGCGAGATCGCGAAGCCATCCTCCAACAGGTTGATGCGGCGCTTTCCGGCGAGGTGACTCTGCGGGCAGAAGAGTACAGGGGACTTTAGCCCATGCTCAGCGACGCGGCAGACATTGTCGAGCCCACTGGGTTTCATGGATCGCATCTGCTGGCGGCCTTGGGTTTCTCCGCCGCCGCTTGGAAGGTGGCCCCTCGCGACCGGTTCATCGGCTGGGATGACAAGCAGCGTCACTCCAACCTTCACCGCATCGCCAACAATTCCCGTTTCCTGATCCTTCCGTGGGTGGAGGTGCGGAACCTGGCGTCCCTTAAGGCGCATAAAGTAAGTCCCACAATGACGTCAAAGATGAAATCGGGGATTCGGCTGGACATCGCCGCTTTGTGCTCTCAGCGGTAAGTCATCCAGCCTATTCAGGTAGCCTTATTCGCTCAAGGATGCTATCTGCCAGGCCGTACTTGACCGTCTCCGTTGCATTGAGCCATTTGTTGCGGTCGCAGTCCTTCTCCACCTGCTCCAGGGACTTTCCGGTCCGTCCGGAGACGATGTCGTAGAGTGTCTTTCGCAGCCGGACGATCTCCTCCGCTTCGATAGACAGGTCGGTCGCGGGCCCCTGCAAGACACCGCCGATGAGCGGTTGATGCAGCAGCGTCCGGCAGTTGGGCAGGAGGAAACGCTTTCCTTTCGTCCCGCCGCACAGGATGACAGCCCCCATGCTCGCGGCGAGACCGACGTTGTAGGTGGCCACGTCGCACCGGAGGTACTGCATGGTGTCGTAAATCGAGAGGCCGGCAGAGACACCGCCGCCAGGGCAGTTGATGTAGACGTGGATGTCCGAGTTGGAATCTTCGTTCGAGAGGAAGAGCATCTGAGCGATGATCAAGTTGGCGACGTCGTCGTCGATTCCTCCGGTGAGGAAGACGATCCGGTCCTTGAGCAGGCGCGAGAAGATGTCCATCTCGCGGTCGCCGCGACCGGTGGACTCGATCACGAAGGGAACTCGCTGGTTGATGGCACTCATCGTGTTTCCATACCTCGTTTATTGTCTTAGGGCGTCCGACAAAACGAGCCGCGGGCTTCAGCCCGCGCGGACGCTCGTTGGATATTGACGCCTTGTGAACCGGTTTTGTTAGACGCTCTTATTCTTCTTCTTCTTGTCCTCGTTGAGAATCTCGTCAACGATGCCGTACGCCAGCGCTTCCTCTGCGTTCATGAATCGGTCGCGCTCTGTGTCTTCGGCAACTTGTTCGACAGGCTTGCCCGAGCACTTGGCAATGATGTCGTTGAGGCGGTCCTTGTCGCGGAGCACCTCGTCGGCCTGGATACGAATGTCCTCGGCCTGACCGGTAATACCGCCATAGGGCTGGTGGAGCATCACCTTCGCATTGGGCAGGATGTATCGCTTGCCCTTGGTGCCGGCCATCAGGATCACGGCCGCCCCGCTGGCCGCCTGCCCGATGCAGTAGGTAGCTACCTCGGACCCCATAAACTGCATGGTGTCGTAGATGGCCAGCGTCTGATCCACCAACCCGCCCGGCGAGTTGATGTAGAGGTTGACATCCTGATCCCGTCGAATCGACTGTAAATAGAGCAACTGTTGGATGACCGTACTGGCCGTCCGCTCGACGATCGGGCCGGACAGAAAGATGATCCGGTTTTCCAGCAGCATGTCCGCAAGGGACATCTCCCGGGTGCGCTGGTAGGGGGGGTACTGGTTGACGGTGCTCTGTGGGTTGAAAAACTCCTGCATGGCGTTTCCCTTGTTTTGACAAAGCGGCCGCGTGATGGTCGGCGGGTTGCGTCCATCTGCACGACAAGCGGTCTACCTTACGCTCCGTTGATGTTGTCGGCAAAAAGGGGACGTAGGGTCGACTCTCTCACGAGGACTCCTTGCTGGCCTTCTTCTTGGTGGTCTTCTTCGTACTCTTTTTCTCGCTCGCCTTTTTGGCGGTCGCCTTCTTGGCGGTCGCTTTCTTAGCACTCGCTTTCTTTTTCGGACCCTCGGTTTCGGTGATCTCAGCGTCTTCGAGCAGTGCCTCGAGCACCTGCCGGTCGCGGAGCTGGAGATAGAGCGTCATCATGCCGTTGCCCTTGCTCAACTCGTCGCGCACCCGGTCGAAGCGTTTGTTGGAGCGTTGCGCGATCTGCGCGATCGCACTGTTGACCTGCTCTTCGTTGACCTCGATCTTGCGCTCTTCGGCGATCTTTTCCAGAATAAAGAACAGCTTCAGATCGCGAACCGCCTGGTCATGCGCTCTTGCCCGCAGCTCGTCCATCATCTTTTCGATTTCAGTCTGCGGGGCGCCCATCTGGTACATCTCGATCATCCGACGCGCCACGGAACGATCCGTCTGGCGCTGCGAGAGCCCTTCGGGAATCTCCAAAGTCGTGTTGTCAATGAGATACGCACCGATTTGTTCGTGCATGGCCCGCTTGATCGTCTCGTCAAGATGCGATTCGAGTGATGAGCGCAGCGTGGAGCGCAACTCCTCCTCGCTCTCAAAGCCGGCCACAGACAGGAACTCCTCGTCGAGGGGCGGTACTTCGAGACGTTTGATTTCCCGGATCACGAATTCGAACTGTGCCGTCTTACCGCGGGTGTCGATGTTCTCGTGATCATCCGGGACCGGCGCCTCAAACGCAACGCCGTCGCCGAGCGTCCTGCCCACGACCGCGTCACCAAAGCCCACCAGTGGGACGCCCTTGACACGCAGATCCCGTGCCGCCAGTTCGAAGCTCTCCTCGCTGGCGATCACCTCCCCGTCAACCGACATCTTCATGTCGGCGTAGAGCAGGTCGTCGGCTTCGACCTCGCCGTCCTCGACAGGCTGGAAGGTGCCTCGCGTCACACGCATGCGCTTCAGCTCCGCCTCGACGTCATCGTCGTCGATCGATATGGCCGTGCGCTTCACGGGAATCTTAGTCAGCTCGGGCAGCTCGAATTCGGGCTTGAGTTCGAGCTCGCACGAGAAGGTCAGCGGCCCCTGTTTCGGCAGGCTCAGGTTATCGACAGCCTGGTCGATCGGGAGCAGCTTCTCCGTTTCGACCTTGTGGGGCTTTCCGTCGTCTCCGATGCGCTCCTCCTTGACTCTGACCCAAAAGAGCGGATCGCCGAGCGGCTTGAGCTCTTCCTTCTCGACGGCGGCGAGGTAGCCGCTGCCGATAAGCTGGCTCTTCAACGTCTCGCCCACATCGGTCGCAAACCGTTTCTCGACCAGCGTCAGTGGCGCGTGCCCCTTGCGGAAACCGGGGATATCAGCGTCGCGTTTGAGCTCGGCGAACTGCTCGCCCCGGCGTTCATCCAGCGCTTCCTCGGGGATGGTCACCGTGAGCTTCAGATGCAAAGATCCGATCTCTTCCCGCTCGACGGCGATGGCCTCCTTGAGCTTGGCCATTGCCTGCTCTTCCTCGGAAAGCTCCTCTTCCCGCTCGTCTTCGGAAAGCTGTTCTTCCTGGTCAGCGACGCTGTCTTCCTGGTCTTCGACGGTGTCTTCCTGGTCAGCGACTACATCCTCGTCGGTCATCGAGCTGCTCCTTCACTCGTGGGTCCACCTCGGACAAATCCCGAATCCCCGGGCCAGCCTAATACGGTCAACCGAGGACCCGATCCCTATACAGGCACAAAATACCCGACCGTGCCGCCGCTGGCAACGGCCGGTGTAGCCGCGGCTTTAACCAGGGTGCCTGACGGTTTAGGCGGCCTTGGAGTATGTGGGACCTCGGGTTCCCCGGTCCTGGGTGGCATGAGCAAGGACCGCCGCCAAGGAAGCTTTGGATCAGGCAGAGCATGTTCGGGGCGGTCCTTGCCCGTGCGCGGGGCAAGACTGCTGTCTGCACGGGCATCCGTTTTCGCACCTCCGTACGAACTCCTCACGGGCGGACGTCCACCGGCCCCGGCTGCATGACGCCTCGTTCGCTTGCCCATGTCGCCCCCGCAGAGGGTCACGCACCCCTCCGACCATCGCCCCATCCCCCCTCTTTCAGCCGACCCGGGATTTGCATATCATAGTTGCGACCCCATCAGACCGATAAATGACAATAAAAGGAGACCTGCACCATGAGCGCAGCTATTGACCTGCTCGGACCGGAAGCGGAAACCCTTTTGACCTACAAATGTGAGGCAATCGACAAGTCGGCTCTCAACCTGCCGGGGCCGGATTTCGTCGATCGAGTGGTTGCGCAGAGCGACAGGCCGGTGCCGGTGCTGCGAAGCCTGCAATCGATCTTCGATCATGGGCGACTCGGCCGCACCGGCTATCTCTCGATCCTCCCGGTCGACCAGGGGATCGAGCACAGCGCCGGCGCCTCGTTTGCGCCCAACCCGATCTACTTCGATCCAGAGAACATCGTGAAGCTGGCGATCGAGGGCGGCTGCAACGCGGTGGCTTCGACGCTGGGCGTGCTCGGAGCCGTGGCGCGTAAGTATGCCCACAAGATCCCCTTCCTCGTCAAACTCAACCACAACGAGTTGCTGACCTATCCGAACAAATACGATCAGATCATGTTCGCCGACGTTCACC
>JBARRC010000483.1:0-8029 GCA_049644045.1 Phycisphaerae bacterium | reverse complement strand
GACCATGCTCAACGCCATGGTCGAGTATAATATCGCTTTGACCGACCTGGAGCGGGCCAAGGGAACGCTGCTGCAATACAACAATGTGGTGATCCCCACCAAAATCGAATAATAAACAGCGTGCGCAAGTCCGTATGCACTAATCCGAACCCGCTCGCTGCTTCTTGGGACCTCGAAGGCGTTCTTCGAGGCGGTTAGCCACATCGAGCGGGACGAGGCGGGACAGGTGGTCCGTATCGTAGTCCCCGATCTCGACAATCTGTTTAATCAGGGCGCTTGAGGTGAGGATGTGTTGGCCGCTGGTCATCAGAAATACGGTTTCCACGCCTCCGATGATGCGGTTGGTCATGGCGATTTCCAGCTCCGCATGGAGATCAACCGTGTCGCGGATTCCGCGCAGAATGACGCTCGCACCGACGCTACGCGCAAACTCGATGGTTAGTCCGGCGTAGGTCTGCACCTTGATGTTGGGCAAATCGGACGTGTGCTGAATGAGCATCTCCATGCGCTCTTCAGGCGTGAACATCTCCGTCTTGAGCGGGTTGTGACCCACGGCCACGATCAGCTTGTCGTAAAGCCGCGATGCCCGCTGGATGATGTCCAGATGCCCGTGGGTCACCGGGTCGAACATGCCGGGGAAGATAGCGAGATTCGCCCTTTTTTTGTGAGGCATAAGTCAACTCCGATCGGCAAGCTCGCTATTGTATGGACATGCGCCGAACCGTCCATCCCCGACCGTCTCCCCTAAGCACGAGGTTGACACCGCTCCGCATCGAGAACAAGCTGGTAACGATGAGCCGTGCTACTGAGACAGATCAGGCCGTCGACCTCTCCGTTGACCTTGCCGGGATACGAATGGCGAATCCGGTCATGACCGCCTCCGGTACGAGCGGCTACGGACCTGAGCACGGCGAGCTGATGGACCTGACGCGGCTCGGTGCGTTCGTGACCAAGGCCATCTCAATCGAGCCTCGCAAGGGCAACCCGCCCGAGCGCATCGTGGAGACCCCCGCTGGCATGCTCAATGCGATCGGCCTGGCCAATGTCGGGCTCGATCGGTTCGTTGCAGAGAAGATTCCCTATCTGCGGCATTTGGGGATTCCCATCATCGTGAACGTGGTCGGCCACTGTGTGGAGGATTTCCAAACGGTCTGCCGCCGTCTCGACGCGATCGACTGTGTCGCCGGCCTGGAACTTAACGTATCCTGCCCGAACGTGGCGGACGGGCTGGCGTTCGGGACCGATCCGGACCGGCTGAAGCAGTTGGTCGCGGCCGTTCGCGGTGAGGTTCAGCGTGCCAGATTGGTCGTCAAACTGTCACCGAACGTCACGGACATCGCGGCGACGGCGGCGGCGGCGGTCGAGGCCGGTGCGGATGTGCTGTCGCTGATCAACACCTTGCACGGGATGGCCATCAACGTGGATACGTGGAGGCCGATGCTCGCGAACCGGACAGGTGGGCTTTCCGGCCCGGCCATCAAACCCGTGGCGCTCTACATGGTGCACCGCGTCTACACGCAAGTGGCGCGCGAGGCCGGGATTCCGATCGTCGGGATGGGCGGGATTTCGAACTGGCGTGATGCGGTGGAATTCCTGCTCGCGGGTGCCACGGCCGTGGCGGTTGGCACGGCCCTTTTCGTCGACCCGCGCACGCCGATCCACGTGTGCGAGGGCCTCGGCGAGTACCTGAGGCGTCGGGGGCTGGCGTCAGTGCGCGAGCTTACCGGGCAGAGTGGCGGGTGATGAAGGTCAGATTGGCCAGTCCGCGGGGTTTTTGTTTCGGCGTGGAGGATGCGATTGAGCTGGCCAGGGCGGCGGTGAACAGGCACGGGGCCGGTATGGTCGTAGCGCTGGGTCCCGTGATCCACAACCAGCAAGTGGTGAACGAACTTGAGGCCGCCGGCTTGGACCAGGCCGGCGATCTGGAAACGATTGATTCATCGAAAACCGTTCTCATCCGATCGCACGGCGCGCCGCCGGAAACGTTCCAGCGTGCCGAGGAGCGTGGTCTTCAAATCGTGGACGCGACGTGTGTGCTCGTGAAGCGGGCGCAGAACGTGGTCAAACAGCTCCACGAGGAAGGCTACCATGTCGTGATGATCGGCGATCCGAGCCACCCCGAAGTGCGTGGGGTCATCGGCTACGCCCCGAACGTGACCGTCATCGACAAGGACACGGACCTTGACGAGGCGCTACCCTATCGGGAGCGCCTCGGTCTCGTCGCCCAAACGACCCACTTCCCCGCGTACGTGGCTGACATGATCGCGAAGATTCTCAAACGCCCCTACCGCGAGGTGAAGATCGTTAACACGCTCTGTCTGGAGGTGGCGCGACGGCAGGAGGCGGGGATCGAACTTGCCCGGGAGGTCGACGTGATGTTCGTGCTCGGCGGGCTGCACTCCGCCAACACACAGGAGCTGGCCCGGCTGTGCCAGGAAAAAGGGTGTGAGACGTACCACATCGAGACCTGGGAGCAGTTCGCGCCCTCGATGGTGGAGGGGAAGCAGGTGGCCGGTGTCACCGCAGGCGCCTCGACCCCTGAATCCGTCATCACCGAGTTCGTGCGGAATCTCGAAGCGATTTGAACCTTGCAGCGGCGTTGCCGCAGGAACCGATGCATTGTTGAGTACGCTCTGGTGGCTGTGTTTCTTTACCGCGATGGGGCTGTGCCTGGGTAGTTTTCTCAACGCCGTTATCTATCGTCTCCCGCGTAATCGGTCATTGCGGGATCCCCTGTGGTCGATGTGCCCCCATTGCCAGCATCGCATTCACTGGTATGACAACCTGCCGGTCATCAGTTTCATTCTGCTCCGCGGGCGGTGTCGGCACTGCGGCGATCCCATCTCGACACGTTACATCGTGGTCGAACTGTTCATGGCGATCGTGGTTTTGATGCTGCTCGATGCGTTTTGCGTCGGGCAGGTACGATCAGGCCTGAGTGACAGCCCGTTCGGATTGACGGATCGACTCTCGTATGATTGGCCGATCCTGGCGGCCCATATCATCCTGTTCGCATGTCTGCTGCCGATGTCGGTGATCGATCTTGAGCATTATTGGGTCGATGTGCGCTTCACGAATCTCGCGACGATCGTGGGATTCGTGCTCCATACACTCTGGACGCCGAAGCACTCGGCCGCGTGGGTCAGGCCGTGGGACACAACGGCGGTGATGTCTCTCTTCGCGCTTATTGCTCTGGGGATCGTGTGGCTTCTACTTATTTGCCAGCCGGATGCCGATCCTGAGGAGTCCGGCGAATCTAGTGTGGACGAGGCCTCCCCGGCCCAGCCCGAGTTATCACAGTCACGAAGATCTTCGTCCTCGTTGGCACCGCTGTCGTGGTCGGCGGGCTTGATCCCCGGGTTGATGCTCCTGGCGATGTTCCTCGCCCTGCTGTTCGATGAGGCAAGGGCGACGGAAACATGGCGTACGGGACGTGTCCTGCTGCCGTTGTTGCTGTTCTTCATGCTGGTCGTATCGGAGAGCACCGTAGTGCGTTCCGCCGATCGGGAGATCATCGAGGCCATTTATGAGGAGCGGCATGGCGCACGGCGGATGGTTCTCTTCGAGTTTGTGCTGCTGCTGCCGGCGGTGATCGCAGCCGCAGTGGGTGTCTGGATCATGTTGAGTGGTGGGGAGCTATCCGCCGGAATCTCTGACGCCTTACATGCCTCGACGCACGTCCCGGGGATCGCCATGATGCGGAACTGGAGCCCACTAGAGGGACTGACCACGGCCGCGACCGGTTACATCATCGCCGGCGGTGTAGGTTGGGCGGTGCGGATTGTCTTTACGCTGGTGTTCGGCAAAGAGGCCTACGGATCAGGTGATATACATTTGATGGCGGCGACGGGATGTGTCGCGGGCTGGCCCGTGGTGGTGTTGGGCTTCTTCCTGACCTGTGGGCTTGCGATGGTTGGGTGGGTCGCCGCGCTGCCGTTCAAACGGACGCGGGCACTGCCGCTGGGTCCCTGGCTTGCTCTTTCGTTTCTGACGGTTGTGGTCTTCTACGACCGGATCATCGAGTGGCCGCTGATTGCCCGGGCCGTCAGCACCCTCCAATGGTTGCTTTTCGGCGGCTCACAGGTTCCCGCCTTCGAGGGTCTCAGGTAAGTGTTGCATTTAAGCAGCTTAGGGTCTATGTTCGCAACGTCTCGACGACAAGTTGCGGCGCACGATTGCGAACGACGAGCAAGGTCGGGGACTAGTGCTGCGTTACTAGTCGATTAAGGGACAGAGCTTGCTCGATGATTCGTGGGTTGTCGGTGGGTGGCATGGCCAAGCGTAGCGCCGCCATGAATCAGGCGTCGTTTTTGACGGGTTCCAACATGCCGGCGCCCGTCGCCGACGGGCTTGGGCATGCCACCCCCAACCCATCCGTCAGATCAGCGGTCACGGAGCACTTGTAGGTGGCTTTGACCACCGATGCGAAAGGAGGAGCAACATGAGCGGGCGGCAGATTGTCCGGCGAATCGCACTGGTTGCGGCCCTGGCCGCAACGACGCCGGGATGCGCTGCGAAACTGGAACAACGCATCTCGATGCTCGAGGACGTGAACCGGAATCTCACGGAACGACTCAACCTTGCGCGAGACGAACTCAGAGAAGCCGACAGCGAACGGGACGAATTGAACCGACGCTTGCTGGCCGCCCGGGACGAAACCGATGCCCTGCAGGGACAGCTTGCGGAGAGGGCTGCACCGGAGGAAGCTGCCTCTGGCTGGATCCCGGTACCCGGCGGTGCGATGATCGCCATCGAGGGTAGCGTCCTCTTTACGCCGGGGAAAGTGACCCTCCGCGATGAAGCCCGCCGAACCCTAGACGCGATCGTCAGCACGGTCCAGGGGGAGTATGCCGATATGAACGTCCTGGTCGTTGGTCACACCGACGACCAACCGATCAAAAAGAGCGGCTGGACGGACAACTATCAGCTAAGTGCGGAACGGGCATTGGCCGTCGTTCGCTACCTTCGCGACCACGGCGTTTCACCCGCTCGCCTGGTCACGTGTGGCTGTGGGGAGCATCGCCCGCGCGTCCCTGGTGCGTCCGAAGCCAATCGCGCGGCGAATCGCCGCGTGGAGATCTTCGCGATCGATCCGCAATTGCTCACCAGCCAGCCGTAGTTCGTATCGGCGACATGATCCACAGGAATCATCATCACGCCGGTGGGTGGCATGGCCAAGCGCAGCGCCGCCATGACTTAGGCGTCGTTCTTGGCGGCGTCCAACATGCCGGCGCCCGTCTCCGACGGGCTTGGGCATGCCACTCCCAACCCATCCATCAGATCAACGGTTACGGAGCACTCGGCCGGCGGAACCGGTGGCTCATTGGGTCTTCCTGCATTTGATCGCAATTCATGTATGCATCTTTGCTTTTCTGGTTAGCCCTGCTGCTCCCAGGTTATGTGGTGGTGCGCCGTGTCTCGAAAGATGACCTTGAATCCGGTCTGCTGGGCACGATCGGGCTTTCATACCTGGCTGTGTTCGGGCTGCTCTCTCCCGTTTCGATTGTCTGCTACTTGCTGCACGCGCCGCTTTGGGTTTTCTCCGCCATCTGTGCCATCGCGGTCGTCGCCGCGGCGGTCGAAGTCACACGGCAGGGCTGGTGGCGCGATGCCGGCAGGCTGGTCCTGGGGGGCGCGACCTTCGAACTGCTCATTGTCGTAGCGGACATGGTGATGGGGGCGAGGATCGGTGCGCTTGTCGGAGGCGATGCCGTCCTCCATCTGGCTCGCATCCGCGTGCTTCTCGATCATGGTTTCAACAACTACGATCCCTTCGTCGCGGGCCAGTACTTCTTCCCCATTTACCACACCAATCTTCATCACGCGCTCTACGCTGCCTGCTCGCAGTTAACCGGCATCCATCATTTCGGCGTCTGGTTTGCGAGTCTGGCGTGGGGCAAGTTACTGATCGCCGCCGGCTCATACTACATGGTCTGGTGCGTCTTCGATCGCCGTTGGGTTGGCTACGTCGCAGCCGTGTTCATGGTCGGATGCCAGGGGCCCGTCAACTTCGTCGTCTATCCGAACAAGCTCGCGCCGTTGTGGATCGTTCCGTTCATGATCGGGTTTGCGATTCAAGCCTGCCGATCGCCATGCACTTGGACATCCTCTCTTAAGCTCGGGATGGGATCGTTGGTGCTCGGGCAGTTGCACAGTTTGTATGGTGCCTTTGCCGGGATCGTGCTGGGGCCGGTCTTGAGCGTGGTCGCTTTGGTGCGAATCCTGCGGCGCCGTGAGGACCGGTGGCGTCTGGCCGCGTGTACCGCCGCTTTGACGGCGGCTCTGCCGTTTCTGCTGGTTACCAAGTTCACATCGAACCCCAAGTCTCGTTCCTCCCCGACTGCGCAAGCAGAGACGAAGCAGGATGGGTCGTCTGGGGACGCCCGAGAAGGTTGGGTCACGATGGGGCCGCGGAGCGGTTGGGGGACCGTTCGCGACTGGCGTTCCGCATGTCTTGGTGTGGGAATCGTTTGCGCCCTGGTGGGGTCGCGGCGGAAGGAGGCTGCGATATTCCTGGCCATTGCGGGGATAGCCGCTTTGATTTTCTATGTGCCACCTCTTTGCACAGCCGCTCTGCGCGTCTTCGAGAAAAAGTGGATTCTCGGTCGGATGGGCTTCGTGTTGTATCTCGGTTTCATCGGCCTGGTTCCGGCGTCGGTCGCCTTTCTGATCGAACCGAAGACGCGTTTTGCGTGGGTGCGCTCGCTCCTCAGCGTGCTGGTCCTGCTCTTCGCCGTCGCCTTCGCCAGACACAAAGAGCCTAACACCTGGCGGATTTATTGGCCAAAGGCCACCGCCTCCCTGGCAGAACGGGAAAACTATCTGGCCAGGACCCGACTGGTTGTCACATTCTGCCGGAAGCACATTCCGCGTGGCGTGACCGTTCTCGTCGATGAATGGTCGGGCATGGTGCTCACGGCCGTACATGATTGCTATATTGTGGCACCACGCCGCGGTAGTTTAGGCATTCCGGGCGTGGCACAGCGGCGGCGGGATCTTGAAACGATGCTGGCCGCGGACACGACGTGGGAAACGCGCAGGCCTCTCCTGCGCAAGTACGGAATCAAGTATTTCTTTCCGGCGGGAACGCCGACCGGTTGGATCGAAGGCCACGTGAAGGAACAGCGCACCGAACCGGGAATCCGCCTTTTCATTCTGGACACCGATCGGTAGTCCACGGCAGGGCCGGGCTACGCGCGGTCTGCGAGGGTACGGTCCGCTTCCCGCAACACCGTATCGACACCCAGTTCTTCCATACATCGCGGGTCCTGACAGGAGTCACGGAGGGGGGGGTCGTACTGACAGGGACTGCAGGCTGCGTCCCTACTCAGCGGCATTCCTCGATACACGGGGCCGTTCTTGAGTGCGCACGTGGGGCCGAAGATCACGATAGAAGGTGTCATCACCGCGTCCGCGATGTGCATCGGCCCACAATCATTCCCGATGGCGAGATCACAGTGCTTCAATACCCAGGCCGTCTCCCGAAGAGTGAAGCGCCCGCGGAAGTCGAGAATCTGCGGTGCGTCCGGCAGCTCACCGGGGAACTCGTCGTCACGGGCGCCGATGATGCAGAGCCGGCTGTCAGGGTACTGCGCCAGAAGTGCCTCGACCAGTGGCCGGTAATATGGCCAACGCTTATGCCTCCACCTGTGTTCCGGTTTGCCTCCGGGAATCAAAGCGATCCGCAGGCTGCTCGGTGGAATCGGCTCGGCGGGTTTTCGAAGCGACACATACAACGGTGGAGTCGGCCCTCGATATCCCAGACGCCGAATCGTCTTCATGTTCTGCTCCGCCTCGGGTTTCAACAACCATCGCGCGTACACGCCCTCCGACCGGTGCACCCTTCCGAGATCGCAGGATGCAGTGCACTCGGGTATGCGTGAGCTCCATGTGATGAATGTGTGCGCGAACGGCGCTTCGTACAGAGGCTCCCCGGCTGCGAGCACGCGGTCCGCAACACACCACCCGTTGAACAGATCTCCCTTCGGTGGCAAGATCGTAATATGAGCCCGCGGCCATCGCATCCTGA
>JBARRC010000482.1:0-2891 GCA_049644045.1 Phycisphaerae bacterium | reverse complement strand
CGTATTGAATCAGGCGGCCGCCGATGCGGACCGTCACACTTTGGCCAGCAGTATGCGCGGTACGAACTTGCGCGAACTCGGCAGCCCCCACGATACTTCGCGCCTCGCGAATAATCGCAGATTCGGTTGCGCTAGACCCCCTGATTAACCCCCTTGCGGCATATATCGACTGCAACCATGTGCGGAAGCTTTGAACCCAGCGAGCCTGTTGCATGCGTCGTACAAAGCGTAGCTGCGAGATCCAACGTGCCACCGGTCGGAGGAAGCCAAACAGAACGAAGTACGTCAGTTCCGTGCCAAGAACCTCTCCCCGGGCTTCCCAGTCTGGTGCGGAGAAGAGCCGATACACCACTGCGCCAACATAGATCAGCAAGAGTACCACCATAACGACTGCGAGGATTACTGACCCCTTGATCGCAGCGATAACACTCGCCGGCACGAGAATGATGGCCATCGTGTACAGGAGGAGAATCGCGCCCAGGACCAGCAGCGCGTTGGGGATTTCCTTCCAGACCCCCTTCCCCACGCCCGTCAGAAAGGACCACGCGCCATGGCCCGGGCGCTGAAGTGCCACTTCCAACGAAGCCGCATCGGGCAGCGGCGCTGGCTTGGGTTCCGGCAGATCCGCGGGCAACGCAGCCTGCGCCGCCGTTAACAGTCCGCGTGCGGCGCGCTCGCACTGCGGGAGTTCCGTGTGCGTGCCCTCGTCGCCGATGATGACGGATTGAAAGCCGCGGGCCACGGGATCCGGTCCGCCGATGGCCTCGTACAGAACGTCCTCCTCGCGTGACGCGGGAAGGTCGTTAATAAAGACGGTCTTGCTGCCCTTTGTAATCACGCCGGGGCCGTGGGGGACGATGATCCACACCTGCGGACAGACGGTCTGGTCGGACAGCTTGCCGATCGCCTCGACGGCCAAGGCCGCGGCGATCTGTGACGCTTCGTGAATGCCGTCGGCGTAGTTTTTCATGGCCATCATTTTGTCGACCGGCTCTTCCGCCCGGTAGATCACAGTGAGTGCCGCATCCTTCGACGCAAGCGTGGCGAAGGCTGACGCGGTGACCCCCGCGGCCGCCGGTTCGCCGTGCTTGGCGGCCAGTTCAGCCGCCTCCTTGAGCCCCTTCTCTGCATCGGTCAGGTAGGGCCGGGCCATCTCGGGCGTGAGGAGCTCCATCTGGTGCATCTCCTTCATGGAACCCGTGGCCGTCTCAATACCGCTCCAGTCGTCCTCCGGAAGAGCCCTCCAGGCCGGCTGATCACCGATGTCGACATCCGGGCTGCACGGCCCGGTGTTGAGCGTCGGGCCGTGGTCGGTTACGTCGGTTATCCTGGCTGCCGGAGGCATCGCGGTGTCCTCTTCAGGCGGTGGTGGCTGCGCTACTGACCCTCGCTGTCTGCGCCGCCACCGGTCTTCTCCTTGGAGCTGTTCCGAGCTTGCTCCTCTGGTGCTTGAGACTCGTCTCCAGGCGTGCGTGCTCTGTCCTCCGGGCGCCATTCTCCCGGCCAATGGCCTTGCCGAACCTCCCGCTCAGCCGCCGCCTCACGAGCCTCCCAGTCCTTGGCACGTCCAGTGCTGATCTTCACACGCATGTCCATGATCACTCCTTCCAGAATGAGCTCCAGATTCACTCAGCCTGTCTGGTCTGTTGGAGCTTTTCCCTGTTAGATCGCTCACCTCTATTGGATACGCGTAATCAGTGCACGACTGGGGCAGGAATTCTACCGCCGTTTCCGCAACCGCCAGTTCACGTTCCTCGCGGTGAACGCGGCCGTTTTCTTGGGCATCTTCTTTGCCTCGGGATCGCAGGGTCACTCCATCTCCGACGTCAGGAGCTCTATCTGCTGCATTTCCTTCATGGGGCTGGTCGCGTTCTCAAGGCCGCTCAAGTCGTCTTAGGGTAGCGCCCTTCACGCTCTTCCATCTCCAAGAGAACCCACAGACGGCACGGTTTGCTCCTAAGTGCGGGAACGTGATCTGTCACACCTGGCACTCCTGCCGCAAGTGCCACACGTGTGCTTCTTCGGATTTCGCGAATATACTACGCATACTTGCACAGGCTCTCTAAAGTGGCGGGGTCGACGAATTCACGAACTTCTGGCCCCACCGCTCAATGTTATCCCCATCGAGCATGCCATTCTTGTACGAACGGATTCGCCCTTGCCTGTAGTCATCTCTGTTCCCGCTCGGATGGTTGTTCGGAACGGCATTATGAATATGGCCCACGGTTGTACCATCCGGAGGGAGCTTCTCGGAGAAGTTCTCCGCAAAGTTGTCCACAAGATCATTGAAGACCTTCTTGTACTCGGCCGTACGACACCCGTGGAATTCGACAAAGGCTGTGTCGGCAAACCTGCTGAAATCGACATCGCTCAAGAATGCCGTGTCGTCGTTCACTATTAGCGTCCCCGTGTCTCGATCTTCCATGTATTCATAAGTTTGGTTGAAATAGTAGGACACTGCCTTCCTGGCAACACAACTCGAATAGAGACCATGCATTGACTCTTCGATGTACCTGGCGTCTTCGGCCGTTTGTGGTCTTTCGTGCCGGCGAAGTGCTACGTGCAGGCGTTTCTGTAAAGACCCTGATTTGATCGGGGTTGGCAGCTTACGTGCGATGTGAATCCCCCCCCTGATTGCCATGCGAAATGATGTCCAGAGATACAATGCTCTTCTTCGGCGTTTGGTTTATGGCTTGGACTATCTCGAAGCCCGATCGTACTTTCCTTGTGGTGACCTCGTGTTTCTCGTGCTTATAGAGTGAAGGTATCACATCAGCCGTCTGCAATGCAAGACAGGGCCGGAAAATGTTAAAATAGGCAACGTGCGCTGGCTCGCATGTGCGTCTATATCACACGCACATGGTGTCGGCGACGGTCCACAGCAAGGCGAC
>JBARRC010000481.1:0-5710 GCA_049644045.1 Phycisphaerae bacterium | reverse complement strand
ATCCAGAGTGCCGGAGCAAATCCTTCACGCACGATGGAGATCGCCTAACAATCTCCGCGTGCGCCCGTGGAATTCTCGCGCCGGCGGGGCTCAAAATCGACGGCAGTGCCATTCGTATGGTGTCCCCTGATAGAAGTGGTCTGGCATATTCAATGCAACATAATCCCCGGGTATCAGATGGTTGCCGCGGGGTATCCGCGTGGGTTGAAACCCGAGGCTCGGCGGTTCAGGGAACGCGTTTGACCTTGGTCACCTTGTGGACGTGAGGGGGAATCGGCCTGGCCTTGTGCACCTTGACGGTGCGTCGATGCACGGGTCTCGCCTTGCTCCTCTTTACGACCATCCAGTGCTTCCCGTCCCAGACATGTCCGCAGCCGGGGCCGTGACGGTGGCCTTTGATGATCACCACCTTGTGCCCGTCCCAGTAGCAGTCGTGGCAGTCGTACCCGCACGTGTGGTGAACATGTCGGTGCACGCGGGCCACGCGCACCGGCGGCGGATCATCGTCGTAATAGCTAAACGAAACGCTGCGAAAGCCGCAGCCCATACAGCCGAGCGCCATCGACGCGAGCGGCATCAACCAAATCGAGCGGGTCAACATCGGTCATCCTCCGTCAGGCGTGCGTGCCCATACCATACTAGTCGGTATAAGCTTCGACACGCGGCCGGAGTGAACGTTAGTGCTGAATTACGAATTATGAAAGTACGCCGCTGGCCGTCGACGTTTCGGGACCTTCCTTGTAATTCGTAATTTGTAATTCTGCGGGTTTATTGGACCAGCGTCCTCATGACCGCCTAGACCTCTTTCACCTCTGATATGTCCCCACCAGCTCACCCTCGGCCAGGATGTGCCCCTTCATCGCCGAAAGAAGCTGCGTCTTCGACAAGCTCGACGATAGGTTCATCGCCGTGTCGAGTGCGTATAGCTTAAAGTGATAGTGGTGCACGCCGTGACCGCGTGGTGGGGCGGGGCCGCCGTAGCCGATATTGCCAAAAGAGTTCTTGCCCTGCAGCGCCCCAGCCGGTGCGGCAAGCGTGGCCGTCTTGGCTACGCTTGCCGCCAAGCCGCTCGTGTCCACGGGAATCTTGTAGATCACCCAGTGTACCCACGGCTCGGGCGTGGGCGCGTCCGGGTCGTCCATGATAAGCGCCAGCTCCTTGGCACCATCCGGCACACCGGACCAGGTTAATGGTGGTGACACGTCCTCGCCGTCCCCCGTGAAGCGCGCAGGGATTACGGCGTTGTTCGCAAACGCGGAGCTTTGGATCGTCAGGCTCATGGGGGTACCTCCTGTCTGGTCTGGGATGTTGCGCGGCGCCTCCGAGGCGGGCTTACAACCAATCAAAACAAGCGAAGCGACGCCCGCCCACCAGAGGCGAACGTATGCGGGGGAGCGCGTCATGATAAACCTCCTAACCGTTGGTGAGCACGCGATCGTCGGCGCGAGTTGTGGCACGGGTTGTCAACCCGTGACCCACACCGGTTGAAAACCGGTTCCGCACACACACCGGTTGGAAACCGGTGCCACACGTTTCGGTCTAGCCCCACGTTTCGATCTAAATGTACCCCGGAACACCCGGGAAGCAATACCCCCACCCCTATCCTGCCGCAGCGTGAGGCAAACAATGTCGATTGTCGGTTGCGGATTGCCGGTTTGAACCCCGACCAATCCCCAATCGTCAATCCCCAATCCCCAATCGACCTACGGAGCACATGGGTCCGTCAGCGGCGGCCCGTCGAACGGATACGGCAGGCCGCGGAACGCATCGACGGCATACGAGATATCGACGAAGTTGCAGAGCTTGTCCGGGATGCCTAATGGCGGATCCCCTGCGATATCCGCCCGTGATTTCTGCGGCGCACCTGCGAGATTCCTGAACTTGTCGACGAGCGACGAGATATCGTCGAAGTTGGCAAAACCGTTCGGCGGACCACATGGAGTCACACTACAATCAGACACCACGTCGCCCCACTTGCTGGCAACGACCGACAGCGCCGAGGAGAAAGCGGACGCCGTCCCCTCACACCCCGCCGTGACAAGCTGGAGATCGTACGTGGCGCTCGGGACGATGGACTGATCGTACACATGGACCGAGTCGTAGACGGTCCAATCGTCGAGGTATGGTTCACACTGCAGCGTCGCCGCCAAGAAAGTCGGCGGCGGTGTAGAGCCCGAGTTGCTGGGCGACTCGCTGACCGGTTGCGGCTCACCGACCCACATCTGCCGGTCCTGCGCATACTCGAACGGCGGCGGCATCGTCGCAAACGTCACCCGGACGCCTTCCTGGACCCCGAGTGTACCACCGCTGAATGACAGGTACCGGTTCCTGGTGCCGAATCCGGCGTCCGGCACGGTCGGTTCGGCCGTCGGTGAGCCGGGAGCCGGGCAGACCGGGGCGATCGCCCAGAAGCCACCGGTTACCTCGTACGGACCGCCGCTGAGCATCCCTGCATCCGGCTGGCCGATGGTCCCGTTCAACACGAACCCGCCGCCCGTACAGGTTCCGCCCCCACCATCGACGGTGCTCCGAGTCACCTCGAACTGAGCGAATACCGGCGCGGTCACCAACAGGGCGCAGATCGAGACTGCCGCGTGCCGCGTCATCGCGCACCTCCCTCTTTGCTTTGTGCCAAAGCCCCGACAACCCCCTCGAGTACAGCTAGGCGTGCTTCCAAAGAAGCTATCTGAGCGTCCTTACGGTCGATCATTGTGTGAAGCTCATTGATGGCTTCGACCATCACCGGTGTGACCCGTCCGTAGTCCACCGAGTAGAACCCGTCGCTCCCCTTCGAGACGACTTCGGGGAGCACCGTCTTGACTTCCTGAGCGACTAACCCGACTTGTGTTTCCTCGCTGAAATTGTGGTCGGGGAACTCATCGCGTTTCCAATCGAACCGCACGCCGCGCAGCTTCGAGAGGGTGTCGAGCGAGTCCACGATGCGCGTGGTGTTGTTCTTCAGACGTGCGTCCGAGCACTGCAAGTACGCCCCCGTGACGGAGATGTTCCCGACGACATGCAGTCGCTCGGTCGGCGTCATCGTTCCAATCCCGACATTGTCAGTCAACTTCGTTGCATACACTTGTCCTGTGCCAGCGCCCGACCAGCCGTCGTCGAACAGACCCTTCGTCGCTGTGTGCAGGAGGCCCTCGCTGTCTACCATCACCACGTCCGTGCCGCCGCCCAACGGTAAGTCCTTGACGACAACCTTTCCTTTGAAATAGCCGGCGTAAGATTCAGCGCTGCCGGCATTGTTGTCGATACCGATCACCGCGGCGATGGCTCCTCTGTTCGGCGGCGGCGACCAGTTAAATGTACCAACCACCTCGTTGTAAGAGCCACCAATCCAGAAAGTCCCGCCGGCGTCGACAATAGCCAGAGGAGCGTTCGGGCTGACGACAAACCGCCCACCAAGCGCATTGGTGGTATTATCAGGATAGGCCTTCAGCTTCCTTGGGGTTGACGTTCCGCGGACGCCAATGAAGGTGCCGATAGCGTCGTAACCACCAGATTCAGCAAGGCGTGCCAGAGTGTCGCCGTCCTGCGAATTATTGATCGAGTGGACTCCCGTTTTCGCCTCGATCCCAATTTGTGTTCCCTTGACCGGGTTGGGAATCGATAGGGACTCGACGGATAGACCACGGGTGCTGATTGAACCACAGCCAATAACGTTACTAAACGTCACTCTGGCGGCGCTGCTACCAGTCACACAGATGTCTTTGTCCACGTGAAGCTTTCCGTCGGGCGTCGTCGTCCCGATGCCGACATTACCCGTGTGGTATATATCACCCGCTAATCCGCTTCCGCTTGACCACGCCCAGTCATCGTCCGCGCCAGCAGCGGGAGCATCCTTCCATTCAGCAAGACCAGTCGCTGCTACGCACGTTAGAACCCTGTCTACTTGCTCTGTGCCATCAGTTATCTTAATTTGACCGATAAGGTCCAACTCTGCAGCCGGGTTCGTTGTCGCGATACCGACATTGCCGGTAGAATCGTCGATGAACACACGGCTTGTCGCGGTGGTCTGCAAATCCAGGTTGCCGGTTGAGTTAATCGTATTCGCCGTGCCGTCAATGGTGATCGAGCTCCCGCTGGTGATCGTTCCGCTGGCGTGAATGTTGCCGGCGACGTCGAGCAGTTCGCTGGGATCCTCGGTGCCGATGCCTACGTTGCCATTGTCAGCCAGAAACAGGAAATAATTACCCCAGCCGGAGGGATTAGGCGAAGGTTTCCAAAAATTCAACCCTTCTGCAGTTGGCTCATATTCTATTCCCCATCGTCCATTTGGATCGGCTGGAGTACCTCCCCCCAGTAGAATCATAGGTCCACCCATGCCTGGGATCTCATTATTGGTTGCAGTTACGAATATGGCTCCGTCGTGGACATGTAACTGTTGAGATGGACTGTTCGTTCCAATCCCCACACCGCCCGAGGCGCGGATGATGAATTGATTTGGCCCGGTGGAGGTAACCTGTTCCTCTTCCTCGCTAGCCCACACAAAAGTGTTATCGTGGTCGGCCGATGCGTTGTATCCAGCGGCGAAGCTAAACCTTCCCAGAGCCCTGTTCCCCCACCCCCCGGGGACAGTGGACTGCTGCCCGCCAGCGGTGTTGAGGGCGCCCCCGCCGACGGTCGAGTAGCCCGCCGTGGCGTGGTTCGCTTCACCCCCGCCGACGGTCGAATGGGGTCCAGTAGCGTTGTTATATAAACCCCCGCCTACGGTGGAGTGGCTGTCGCTTGCAGTGTTACCTTGCCCACCGCCGACCGTGCCAAAGTCACCGGTAACGCTGTTGGGAAACCCGCTTTTCCCGCCTCCGCTGATCGTGGCGCCCACCACACCGGGGGTAACGACGTTGCCGCTGTAGCCGCCGATCAGGTTCGGGCTCGTCGTGTTCTGCTGCGTCCACAGGCCGGGCAGGGCCAGTGCATACGGCGTCGGTGTCAGCTCCTGGCGCGGGGCCAGCAGGACCGGCGTACAAGGCGACGGGCAGCAGACCTTGATCTGCAGCCATCGGGCTTGGCCGTTGAACTGCTCCCCGAAGTCCAACTCCACGGTGAACAGGCCGTCTTCGACCGAGGTTGTCGCCGGCACCGTCGAGCCTTTTTGAGTTCCGTCCGTGGCGTCGTCCCACAGGCTGAACTCGAAGTCGCACGTGTCGGTGACGGGGCTGCCGTCTTTATTTAGCTGCCCCTGGTAGGTGAAGGCGGTGCCCATCGGATAGGGTGGTTGGCCGCTCACCGGGGTCTGCGGCGTCAACAAGAGCACCGCGCAAACCGAAAGAACGCACTTGATCGCTCTCATGATTCTTCTCCTCTACTGATGTGTGGAAGGCGCGTCTTCAACGAAGATCCAAACGCACTTCTGTCGTATCACATTCGACAACGCCGTGGCACAGCACGTTAAGCCGCTGAGCCGACCGGCAACCAATCAGCAAACTGAGCTCTGAACTGACGGGGCGCTATCACCGCCCCCCCGCCCCTGCACGGGACCGATAACTCAAGTAGCCTACCTCAGTCGAGCCACCGATACAACCAAAAAAATCCGAAGAATCGGAGACGGTCGACAGGTATCTGGCCGAGAAAGTGCTGCTTCATGTGACGCATAAGGGAGAAGGTGGGTCGATGACCCACCCTACGGCGGTGGATTGCGGCGGGTTTTCGGACATGATAACTTGCTGCCCCGCGCGGTGGTCGGGGCGGTGCGCGAACC
>JBARRC010000480.1:0-4211 GCA_049644045.1 Phycisphaerae bacterium | reverse complement strand
TCTTGTATCGCTCCAAGCTCTGCCCATAGGCGTCGAGATGGGGCACGTAAATCCCTCGAGCGACCCAGATTCCGCGAATGTCATTCTCCGGGTCGCCGTCAGCGTTCAGAGCAGCCGCTTTTGCGATCGCGGTTGGCAGATCAACGAAGGCCTTGCTCCAAGACAAGCCGGCCTTCGGATCGGTGTCCGCTGGGGGATTGAGATTGTCGATGTCGACGTGAAGCACCCGGGCTGGAATCGACGGATAGGGGTCGACGGCATCCTCAATGAGATCCCCATCCGTATCGGGGTCATTTGGGTCGGTTCCCGAAAAGGCCCACACGCCTGGAACCTCGCACTCGTCCTGCGTGGTCGGACACTCGGCCTCGTCAAACGGGCAGTCGCAGTACGGATCTTCGGGCGGATCTCCGCCGGGAACGACCCACGTGCCCAGGTCGTTGGCCTCACAGTCGTGCTGATTGTCGATGCTCTCGACGGGCTGTCCGGCGTATTCGCACTGCCCGAGTCCGAGGACGATCCAGGTGCCGCCGTCCGCCATGCAGAACGGTTCGTCTTGGATATCGGCGCATTCTTGCGGACCACCGAGAGCGCAGTCGCACCAGCCGTCACGCTCCTGCCGGTCGTTGAGACCGTCCCCGTCGGCATCGGCAACGGCCGGGTCGGAGAAGACGTGGTAGGGCTCCTTGCCGAGCACCCGGACCTTCCAACCCGCTTCGACGACGGTGCCCTCGGAATCGGGATGAGGCCTGGCCTCCTCGACGTCGTCCAGACCGTCACCGTCGGAATCGTCGCATCCATCTTCATCCTCGCACGTGCCGTAGAGATCCTCCTCCAAGGCGTTCAGCCCGTCACCGTCCTCGTCCTTGAGCAACAGGAGCATGGCCGCGTCGCCCGCGTGGAGAACGATGCCCTCGAAGTCCACGGAATCGTCGGTAAAGTCGTCATTCGTCCCGGAGACGACCCAATACGCAGTCTTGTCGGGCCCGCCCGGGGGGAGGTCGCGTACCTGGGTCAGGACCCTTGCGATCGGATTGTCGTCCGCATCATGCTGCATGGCTGTCACGATCGGGATTTCCAGGACCTCGCTGAGGAACTTATGCAGGTTGACGCCGGCGTAGGAACCGTCCGGGTTGCGGGCGACGTTGGCGCCGAAGACGTAACGCTCGACCTCGCCATCACCGAAATCGATCACAACGGTTGCCGTGACTGCTTGAGTGACCTCGTCGAGAAAAGCGAAGTTGACGCCCTCGGCGGTCTCGATGTCGAAGTAGGGCGACTCGAGGTAAAGAGAGGACGGCTGGGCCAGGAACGCCTTGATCCGGTCCGTGTTGACGTCTTCCGCATGGACCTGGAGAACCGGAGTGGAGGTTCCCGGAGCGAGCGTGACACCATTCTCCAGCGCCGGGGTTAGGGTGGCCATCGTCTTGAACGACCCGATGTACTCTCCGGTTTCCCGGTCGACGCCGCGCTCCCAGAGGCGGACCGTGATCGCCATGTTATCAAGGTGATAGGTGATGTTCCCGGGGTTGGAGATGCGAACCCCCGCGGTCAGGGAACCGGTGGCGGCGGTCTCGGTGTAATTCATGGAGTCCGTCAGGTAGTCGACCTGCTCGCTTCCGGTGGTCGATGACGCCCCCCAGGTTCCCGTAAATGTGCTTTCATGTTTGAAGACTGCGCTGAGCGTCAAGGAATTCTTGCACTTGGCACCTGACGGGAATCCCCCCTCCGCTCCAATCGTGAACGCCACGCCTACCTCAATACCGAACATCGCCGAGTACGAGAACTCGCTCGTGGTCGTGTCCTCCTGAGTGAGGGACCCGCCGTATTCGTGAGAGACGCCCTGTTCTTCGGCGTACTCGACATCGAGACGGATGTCTACGGCGTCCTCCAGGCTGATCTCCACGAGCGGGAGGTCGGCGATGAGCGGGCTACGGGTGGGGTGATGAAACTCCTCGAAATCGGTCCGGCCGTCGCCGTCGGTGTCAGCTAGGGTTGGGGAGGTGGCCAGGGAGTTGAGGGTCCGCGAGCCGGGCGATTTGGCGAGCTCGGCGCGCGTGTATAACTCGTGCCCGTCGAAGAGAGCAGCGTTCGCGGCCAGGTCGCCGCCGGGACCACGCGAATCGGCATCCGTGTCGACCGAGATCGGGCTGGTAAGCCAGCGCACCCGTTCCTCTTTATCCCCCAGGCCGTCCTCGTCGGTGTCGGTTTTGCCCGGGTCGGAGCCGATCAGGAATTCCTCGTAGTCAGTCAGACCGTCGCCGTCCGTGTCGGCGCTGTTGGGATCGCTGACCACCGAGTACAAGCCTGGAAAGTTGCCATAGGTGTCGGTGCCCAATCCGATCCCGAAGTAATCCACCCAGATGTCCCAACCTTCGATTTCCTGCGGATCGGCGAGACCGTCGCCATCGGTGTCGTATGCGTACAGGAAGGAGGTCACCACCTCGCGACCGTCCGGCACGGCAACCAGGAGAGTAACGGTGCCTTCGGCGTGCGCCGGCGTTACGGCCGTCATAAGACTGTCACTCACGAGATCGACATCCTGTGCGGCGATCATATCGAAGAAGACGCCGGTACCCTCGGCGAAGCCGGTGCCGCGGATCGTCACACTCGTGCCACCCTCGATGGGTCCGCTGGAGGGGCTGATCGAGGCAATCGTCAGCGGGATCTGTTCGGGAGGCAGAAATGTGAATCCGCCGTCCAGCGTTGCTGTCTGCCCGATCTCGCAGGAAACCGCAACGATCACGGCACCTTGTGCGTGTGGTGGGGTAATCGCGACAATGCGCGTATCGCTCATCACCTTCGCGTCCGCCGCCGCGGCTGCACCAAAGTACACCTCAACGTTCGGAAGCAAGGATGCGAATCCGCTACCATTTATGGTGACTTCCGTCCCACCGTGGATGGAGCCCTGCGCGGGCGTAACGGAGTCAATCGCGATCGGGTCAACCGACTCGACGAAGGTGAACGCATCGTCCAGCGATGCACTATTGCCGGCGCCGTCGTCCAAGGTGAGCGTCACCGAACCTGCAGCATGTCGCGGGGTGACGGCGGTGAGAAGTTGATAGTTGATAACGTTGACATTCGAGGCGGCCACGTCCCCGAATAGCACCGCGACACCCTCGCTGAATCCCGCCCCGGTGATGGTCACCGCCGTGCCGCCTTCGACGGTTCCACTGCCCGGCGTGACGGCGTAGATCGTCAGGTCCAATTCCTCCGGGGCCATGTAATTGAAGGCGTCGGCCAACATGACCGTGTGTGCGCTGCCGTCCACCATCGCGATGCCCACCGTGCCTGCATCATTGGCAGGGGTTGTGGCCGTGACGACACCGTCACTGACAATCGTGAAATCCACGGCCGCCGTGGTCCCGAACAGGACGCGGGTCACTGCGGTGAACCCGCCGCCAACGATTGTCACCGGCGTGCCGCCGTCAATGGACCCGCTTGTGGGCATGATGGAGTCAATTGCGAGAGCGTCGCTAATAAACGTGAAGCCTTCAACCAACGTCGCGGCCTCTCCCTCTCCGGTTATGAGCTTCACGTCAACGGGACCGGGTTCGTGCTTCGAAGTCGTTGCGGCGATCAGTTGCTCGTTGATGACCACAATGTCGGTTGCGACCATTTCACCGAACAACACGCCGGTGTCCGCAGAGAATCCGGTTCCGCGAATGGTGACGGGTGTCCCACCGCTGGAGGGTCCCGAGCTGGGAGTGATGGACGTGATCTCGTGAGGTAGCAGGCGACCGGCGTCGTCGGCATCGCCGCCCGTGCCCCTCAGCGCATCGAAGAGGTTGTTGAGCATCGAAAAGTCCAACGCCCCGCAGCCGCTCGGCTGAGCACCGAGGAGCGCGACGCACAACAGTCCGAAACCCAGTACGTGCCTGAACCTCACCCCCCGCGAAGGTGACACACGCCTGTCAGATAACGATCGTCCGCGCGCTCGAATCTTACCCATCGGTTCTCTCCCGTTAAGCCGTACGCCGCCTTGCAATATTCAAATGGAATAAGCCCAAACTGACAGTTAGCCATTGTAACAGACCCTTATTGCCAAAGCAACCCTCGCCGGTGCCAAGGAATAGCACGCGGGTGTGTGACAGTTTCCGCGGATTGTTTTCCAGCCCCGGAGGGGCGACAGATAATAGCCAGGGGCGTAAGCCCCTGGAAGAAGTTGTGCTCCTCCCTGATTCCAGCCCCGGAGGGGCGGAAGACAGATTCCA
>JBARRC010000479.1:0-2088 GCA_049644045.1 Phycisphaerae bacterium | reverse complement strand
GCGCTCTACACCGGCAACCGCGTTCGCAACGCGAGCGAACATCTCTCGCGGCGTTTCGATGACCTGACCGTGGGCGTTCTTGCAGAGATACCGCCGCCGTAGCAGCTCGCGACGGAGGCTGATTCTCCGGGGTCGGGCGCAGCGACTGGTGTACATCTGCGCCGACATCATCGATCGGCGCTCGTTTCATTCGCGGACTCGCGCAGAGCGACGTACTCGAACGCCTTCTCGGCGACAAGGCAAAGACGTGGCAAGTCATTAGGGAAGAAGTACTCCGTCGTTCGCCACTCATCGCTGTTCTTGTCGAAGTAGCGTTTCTGGATCTTGACGCTGTGTTTCACGATTGCGCGTCCCTGATCATACACTTCTTCACGCCAGATCGCGGCTTTGACCGATCCCGCTCGGAACTCTTTGATCGGGACTTGTGTCTGCTGAGTCATGGTTCCTCTCCTCATCGAGGAAATGTCCTGTATCCTTGGGACGATTACGCATCGCCCCTTCTCTACACGTAGGTGCGGGAGAACCGAAGCCCGCGTTTCAGCAGCGGGTGCCCCGTCACCGGGATCGAAAGTTCCCGCACCGCGCTGAAACAGGGCCGGCCTTTCATCCGCTCACTTGTTTGGAGGCACCGGAGTCATTGCGCATCCGGAGAAAGATGAGGTCAAAGATGGCGTTTCAGTTCAACGAATCAGATCAGGAACTTCTCGTCTCTATCGCCGAGCACCGTGTACTAACCGTCCGCCACTTGGCGATGCTGCTCCGGAGGAACTCCAATGCTTTGCGCCGGCGGTTGAAGATTCTCAGCGCGCAGGGCTTGATCGAAGTAGCCGGCAGGCCCTTTGGAAGAAATCGGGGGCGACCGGAGAGTCTTGTGTCCCTGCGCGGAGCCGGCGTCGAACTGCTAAAGACCAGCAAGCTGATCGACTCTTCGCTGCCTGCCGACAGAGTGACGGCGCAAAACATCCATTTCCTCGATCATGAACTGCTGGTCAACGATTTTCGTGTCCATCTGACCGAGATGGAACAGATAGTCCCGGCTCTGTCGATACAGTTCTTTTCGGCCAATTCGCCACTGCTGGTACGGGGATCAGATGATCGACCGCTTGTTCACGAGAAAATGGATTCCGACGACGGATCGTATGACGGCACGGGATTCGTACCGGATGGAGTTATCGGCGTCACCCACACGGAGCTCGACAGAACGCTACTGTTCTTCCTCGAAGCCGACCGGGGGACCGAACCGCGCAACAGTCCCCGTCACAGCAATCGCGGTATTCGAAAGAAAATCCTCAATTACCAGAGGTACTTCGCGGTTGAGCAGTACAAGCGATACGAGAAGATCTTGAAGTGCAAGCTGCGGGGCTTCCGACTATTGATCCTGACAGAGGACCGGGCCCGCTTCGCGGCGTTATGTCGTTTGGTGCGTGCGATGCCACCATCGGGCTTTGTATGGCTGGCTGGCCGTGAGAGCCTGCTGTCACAGGGGCTCTGGTCACGGATCTGGGTTCGCGGCGGCAAGGTCAATGAGCCCCTGCAGTCCATACTTGGCAGCAAAGCGCCGAACCCACGCCCCACTCCACCTCGGCGGCCTAATGCAGACGGGCAGGCGACGGGAGCTGTTTCGACGGTTGTTTCTCCTCCTGCTGGATGCGCCCCGGGGAAGACCCCTCGGCTCATCATATCAGAGAACGCTTGTGCCAACGTCTTGACTTCGCGGTTCGCGGTACCGTGGAGCCGGTCAACTGCGGCGATTGCTCGCGCTACGCGTGTGAACATCTGCCGTGGTGTTCGACGACCTGCCCGTTAGCGTTCCTCAGGAGGTATCGTTGGCGCAGCAGCGCGGACCGGAGGCTCGTGCGCCGATGGAGCTTGCGAGATCGAGTGGAAGCGGCGGCCGTCATTCTGGGGACCTCGCTTTCCCGCTTTCGGCTGTTCCGTCGTCAGCGACGGACGGATGGTACTCACGTGCGCTCGGTGCAGTTCGAGTGTGAAGTGCTCGCTGCAAGGGGCAGTCCGCATCACAGAATGGTATGACAGCAGGATCCTCGCAGCCGCAACTGCGATACGACTTGGTGTACGCACATGCTG
>JBARRC010000478.1:0-4864 GCA_049644045.1 Phycisphaerae bacterium | reverse complement strand
AGCGCAGCGTTCCGGCGTACGCTCACATCCTCGTGCTGCAACAGGTAGGTCGGCATCCGCCCGGTGCGCTCGGCGTGCCCGAGTCGATGCAGCGCGAATAGGGCAGCCACCTGGACGCAGGCATCCTCGTCATCAACACGCTCTTGCAGGGTGCGCTCGGAAACCGCATCACCGAGCCGCCCGATCGCGACGCAGGCTGCGAACCGAACGGCGGGATGTTCGTCCAACAGTGCGGTGCGAATCCACGGAAGCCCCTGCTCATACCGACTGGACTGCAACGCCTCCACCGCCTCGACCCGAACGACCGGATTGTGCTCGTACCGGACCGCAGCCTTGAGGCAGTCCAACGCACGGTGTTTTAGTGCCATCCTGTCGACAGGCACGCCGGCCCACTGTGACTGCGCGCACCCCGCCATCATCATCAGAAGGACCAGCCCGGCGAGTTTATCATGACCATGCAACATGAGCGGGTTTCCAAGCTTCACTCCACGGCGTGTGTTCGTGCGCGGGCGATCCAGTAATCGACAAACAACAGCAGCCACATCAGCGCACAACTCCACGCAAACCAGTCCCCGTAACGCGAATACAAAGTGTATCGCGAGTCGACCCCCACGGTCGCCACCGTATACCCGCAGTTGCCCGGCCACGGCGTTGACGGATCGCCGGTCACCAGATCGTGCACGCGGCCGCTCGGCTCAATAAAGCCGCTGATGCCGGTGTTGACCGCCCGCGCGATCCCCAAACGGTTCTCGACCGCGCGGAAGGCACAGATCGCCAGGTGCTGCGGCTGCTGGATGCCGCGCCCGAACCACCCATCGTTGCTGATGTTCAGGAGCAGGTCGACGCGCTTCTCGTCCGAGCCACCGCAGGTGAACTCGCGACTGACGTAGGGCATCACATCCTCATAGCAAATTGGGACGCCGAAGCGATAGGCCCTGCCACCCTGCGATGGGGCTTTGAGGGTGAACTGCCGGAACGCATCGCCTCGAAACAACGAATACTCAATCTGATCCTCCGGCCCCGTGAACGGCGTGAACCGGTGGAGCCATAGATACAGAAAATGCAGACGGGTGAAACGAAACGGCACGACCTCGCCGAAATAGACAAGATGAATCTTGTCGTAGCGCTGCGGTTCCGCGCCGTCCGGCGTGAACACCGTTGCGGAGTTGTATCGCCGCTCCTCGGCAAGAAGGTCATTAGGCGTCGGAATCAATGTGGCGCTGCCCGTGACCACCACCGCGTTGTGCCGCGTCGCGTGTTCCTGCAGCGCGGCGAAGCTGCTCCGGGCAAGCGGGAAGAAATCGCGGGCCTCCGGGTTGAGGTACATGATCCACGGCGTCTCCGGTAACAGATACATATCCGGCTTCTCCTTCGCCGCCGTCTCCATCATTGAAAGATGGACCCGCATCTTCTCCTGATCGGTTGCCCTATCATGGTCTTTGACCTGTTCCGGGTAGACCGTGTTGATGTAATCACCCTGGATCACCGCGATCTTCGGTCCGTCGGTGGTCGTATCGCGGTGCAACTGGATTTGACCGTAGATCGCAACCCCAATCACCAGCACCGCGGCGAACGCCACGCTGAACCGCGACCCGCGAAGGTTTACCCCCGACCCTCCCGCGCGGCGAGAGGCAATAGTAGCGAAGACCACATCTCCAATCGCGCCGTTGACGGCCGCAACCATGAAGCTCACACCGTACGCACCGACCAGATCACTCACCTGAATCAGTGTCAGCACGTGATGGAGACTATGCGATAGGAAGAACCACGGAAATCCCGAGATCACGACCGCGCGGAGCATTTCACTGCCGGTCCACACCAGCGGCAGCGCCAACGCGAGCGGCCAGCGCCGCCGTCGCACCACGTGACGCACCGGCAACGCGACCAGAGGAAAGTAAACGGCCAGGTAGATCGATAGCACCACATATCCCAAACCCGTAGCTGCGTAGAGCCACCGCATGTTGAGCAGAAAGAACGCCAGCGCAAGCACGTAGCTGTGGAAATAAACGCGCGGTGCCCGGCTCGCTCCCCCGACCAGGATCAGCCAGGGGACAAGGCAGACAAACGACAACGGCCACCACGAGATCGGCTCGAAGATCAGACTCATGGGCACCAGCGTCGCCAGCGAGAGCAACGCCATCACTCGATGGGTCTCGATCGCGAAGGGCGCGTCGACGCGCGAGCGCGACCGCTTACCGCGATCGGGAGTTCGCTTGGTATGAACCTTACGTTTCAACGGGCGTCCATCCCTGGCCTGCGGGTATGCCCTCGACCGGAGCATCAGGTACGATCGAGCAAGATCATGGAAACGGTGTCACCGGTTGTCACCGCGCCTGCTGCCGGTGGGCGCATGATCAGCGCGTTGGCTGTCACCATGCCAAACGAGTCACCGGACCCGTGCCAGGATAACGTTTCCACCGCCCATTCGCCATCCTCCTTCACACGCGCACGCGCCGGCAAAAACGTGCGACGGTCGCTCGTTGGCTTGATAGAGCCCTGAAGCGTCGCCCGGACTACCGGCGGCACCGCACGGCCGCGCCCCTCCAACGCAGCGAGCGCCGGCTTGACCAACAGCTCAAATCCAACAAGAGCACTGGCTGGATTGCCCGGTAAACCGAAAACGAGCGTACCATCCGGCATGGTTGCGAAAATGATGGGTCGGCCGGGCTTGATGGCCATCTTGCGAATATGGAAGGCGGCGCCACACTGCTCGAGGGCCTCGGGGACAAAATCGAACGCACCCATCGACACCCCGCCGGTAATGCAGAGCACGTCCGAACGCAACCCCTCGATAATTCCTTCACGGATGGCCTCGCGGTTGTCGCGAGCCACACCGAGTACTATGGGCTCGGCGTGCGCCGCCGTGACCAAGGCGACAAGCAGATATTGGTTGGAGTTGCGGATCTGAGCCCCCGTCGGCTTGCGATCGATTTCGATGAGTTCGTCACCCGTGCTCAACACGGCTACCGTCGGTCGGCGATACACCATCACGCGATCGATGCCTGCACTCGCAGCCGCACCAATCTCGACCGGCATCAGCCGCGTACCGGCCTCCAGCACCACCTGACCGGCCGATATGTACGTTGCACGAGGGGTAACGAACTCACCCGGTTTCACCGCCTTGCGGATCAACACATCTTCGCCAGACGGCGCCGGCCCGGTGTGCTCGACACAGACGACGGCATCCGCCCCGGGTGGGATCGGCGCGCCGGTGTTGATCTGCATCGTCTCCCCGGGTGACAGCGGCTTCTTCGGCACGGTGCCGGCGGCAATCTGCCCGACAATCTTCAGCGTTACGGGCGCAGCCGCCACATCGGTCGCGCGGACCGCATAGCCGTCCATCACGGACTGATCAAACGGCGGATAGTCCACATCACAACGAATCGGCCCGGCAAGCGTGCGATAGAGCGCCTCACTCAGCGGCACTTCCACCGTGTCGCCCGGTTGGATATTCGAAAAAAGGACCTCGTATGCTTCCGGAATGTCGATCATGGCGTCGTGCAACCCGACTAGTGCTCTGTTACACCTCAACTAAGGGGTGGCATGCCCAAGCCTGTCGAAGACGGGCGCCGGCATGTTGAACGCTGCCACCAAGCATGTCCGACTCATGGCGGCGCTGCGCTTGGCCATGCAGAGGGTGCCCCATCCATCCTGGCGTTTCGTTGGTCCGAACAACCATCTCGGCGCGTCGCCGGGATGGGTGGGGGACGGACCGGCACGTACAAGACACGCGTATCGCACAATCTGTCCCCCACCCTTCGCCCAGAACGTTGGTATAGTAACGTACACGTGTCGGGGGCGAAGGGTGGGGCACCCGCGCCAGCTTGCCTACCCGTGCACTGGCGGACAAGCCGCCAGTGGCACCCAAAAACCAGACCTACTGCAATAGGCTCTTAGGGAACCCGTGCGTTGCTGCCCAAACCCGGCAACGCAACGAACGGTACCGCACGGATCAACTTCGTTGACCCATGCCACCCAACCAAAGGTATCCGACCTCGGGTGCTTGCTCAACCTCCGTCGTCGCACCGTCGACGCAGGCGATTTGATGCGGACCACAACGACCGCCCCGGGGACGGGGCGGCTCGCATACGATCCGAGGTCCGTGACAGAATCGGCGGGGGCACGAATCACATACTGGAATCGCCGATCCGGACCGGAAACGCGCATGGCGCGATGGGGGCTCGCCCGCTCCCTTACGGTCGCGGTTCTGATTGGGACCGCCTTGACCGTATCCACCGCCAGGCGGTACTATCCACCAACTTCGCGGCGCGGCAACGAGACAGGCAAGGTACCGCAACCTCAATGATTGTAGATTGCTACACCCACACGTGGGAGTCGGACGACCAGCTCGGACGCTGTGGTCGGTTAAACGGCGGATACCCACCTACCACGGAAGGTGCCGCTGGTTCTCAGGGAGCCGGCATCGCCCGGCACCTCGCCGCGACCGGGCCGGTCGACGCCACCATCGTGCTTGGCTTTACGAGTCGCTACCTCGACGCGGGTATTCCCAACGATCAGGTGGCCTCCTACGTCAGCCATCACCCCGATCGCCTGATCGGCTTCGCTGGGATTGACCCGAGCACTCCGAAGGAGGCCGTCACGGAACTGAACCGTGCCCGCGATGAGCTTGCGATGCCCGGCGTCGCGGTCGCACCAGCCGCTCAGGACTTTCACCCGAGCAACTCCCAGGCCATGCTCGTCTACGCCGAGGCGGCCCGGCACGGTATGCCCATCCTCTTCCACACAGGCGTGTACATCACGGCTGCGACCAAGCTGGAATACGCCAAGCCGGTGTTGCTCGACGAGGTGGCCCGCGAACTGCCCGATCTGAAAATCGTCATCGCGCACATGGGCTATCCGTGGG